>JANORH010000219.1:0-5960 GCA_031415215.1 Alphaproteobacteria bacterium
GTGCACCGTCGGCACGCGCGGGCTCAGCGGGTGGACGATCAGGCTGATGCTGGCCGAAACATAGGACGGGTCCTTGTCGGCACCCGGCATGGTGGCGGCCATCTCCGGGGAGAATCTGGCGATGGCCGATGAGGTGTGGACTCCAGCCTTCTCGATCAGCCGACCGCGCAGGTGGCCGCCGGTGCCGCCGCCGACGCCAGTTTCCCGGGTCCAGGGGCGCATATCGAATCGGCCTGGATCGCCTGGATAGAGGGCGTCCGGCGCTTCGGACTCCAACTGCTCCAAGGCGGCGCAAATCCGGATCTGCAGGTCCTCGAACCACGCCTTGGCGCGAATCCGGCGGGGCTCAATTTCGGGGGGCAGCGTGGACATGGGATGCTTGCTAACCGGTTCCTGACGGTTTTGGGAAGCCGTTCGTCTGTCGCAGCGCTTCGCCAAGCGCCATGGCCGCTGTCGTCACAACGTTCAGTGAACGGGCACCAATGACCAAAGGAATATACACGCGCTCTTGAGCGGCTTCATGAACTTCGTCGGGGACGCCGGCGCTCTCGCGACCGAACAAAAGCACGTCGTCTGGCTGGAACGTGAAGGTGTCCAGCGGGCTGGCTCCTCGGGTCGTGAAAAGTATGATTCGATGACAAGATGCTGTATTTACGTGAAAATCCTTCCAGCTGGTGTGACGCGTCACGTCGGCGACGGCGGCATAGTCCATGGCCGCGCGACGGATCGCGACGGCGCTCAACGGAAAGCCGCAGGGCTCGATCACGTCCAGAGACACCCCCAGACAGGCGGTCAACCGGATTGCTGCCCCCAGGTTTTGCGGAATGTCCGGTTGAAAAAGGGCCAAACGCATTCTAAGGCCATCGGCCATCGGGAGTGGCCGGGGTAAAGGCGCACGAATCGGGCAGTGGCGGACGCATCGTTCGCATGTGCCTCGGTATACAGTGCATCGAGCCTGACCTCTTCCGGAACCGGTGCGTGCCCGATTGTGGGTCTCGCACCGTAATTATCCGGTCCTGCGTTGTAACGTGAGGACCTCTATCGAAGGGTAGCTGCAAGGTGGCCAACACCGTCGTGGGCGAAACTCCCGACCTTCACGCCTCGGGCGAAGATCCGAGCCGTCGTGACTTCATACATATTGCTGCGGTCACAGCCGCAGCGGGCGCGGCTATTGGCATTGGCTGGCCTCTGGTGAACCAGATGAACCCGGCGGGCGACACGCTGGCGCTGGCTTCCATCGAGTTCGACCTGAGCAAAGTCGCGTCGGGCCAGCAGGTGGTTGTCAAATGGCGGGGCAAACCGTTGTTCGTGCGCAGCCGCACGCCGGTCGAGATCGCCAAGGCGATCAAGGACGATGGCGCTGACCTGCGCGATCCGCAGACCGATGAGGAGCGTCACAAGCCCGGCAAGGCCGAATGGCTGGTGCTGATCGGCACCTGCACGCACCTCGGCTGCGTTCCCACCTTCGGCGGCGGCGACTACGGCGGCTGGTTCTGCCCATGCCATGGTTCGCACTACGACACCTCCGGCCGGATCCGTAAGGGCCCTGCGCCGAAGAACCTCGAGGTGCCGACCTACGCCTTCCTCAGCGACACCAAAGTGAAGATCGGCTGACAGAGATGAGCGGACCCTCCACTTACGAACCCAAGGCAGGCCTAGAGCGCTGGCTCGACAGTCGCCTCCCGATCGTGCGTTTCATGAACGACACGCTGGTTACGTTCCCGACACCGAAGAACCTGAACTACTGGTTCACCTTCGGCGGGATTCTGGCGTTGATGCTGGGTATCCAGCTGATCACCGGTATCGTGCTGGCCATGCATTACGTGCCGCACGTCGATCATGCCTTCAATTCCGTCGAGCGTATCATGCGTGATGTGAACTACGGCTGGTTGATCCGGTACATGCACGCCAACGGCGCGTCGATGTTCTTCCTGGCGGTCTATCTGCACATGTTCCGCGGCCTCTATTACGGCTCGTACAAGGCACCGCGCGAGGTGCTCTGGATCATCGGCTGTGCGATTTACCTGGTGATGATTATCACCGCCTTCCTCGGCTATGTCCTGCCCTGGGGTCAGATGAGCTTCCACGGCGCGGTCGTGATCACCAATCTGATCGGCGCAATCCCGGTGATCGGCGCGTCCATCACCACCTGGCTGTGGGGCGGCTTCGCCGTCGACAACGCCACGCTGAACCGCTTCTTCTCGCTGCACTATCTGCTGCCCTTCGTAATTGCGGGCCTGGTTGTCCTGCACATCTGGGCGCTGCACGTCACGGGCAACAACAACCCCAAGGGCGTTGATGTGAAGTCCAAGGAAGATACGGTGCCGTTCCACCCGTATTACACGGTCAAGGACGGCTTCGCGATTTCGGTTTTCCTGCTGCTCTACATGAGCTTCGTGTTCTTCAATCCCAATATCTTGGGCGACGCCGTCAACTATGTGCCGGCCAACCCGCTGGTGACCCCGGCGCATATTGTCCCGGAATGGTATCTGCTGCCGTTCTATGCGATCCTGCGCGCGGTACCGGACAAGCTGATGGGCGTGATCCTGATGTTCGGTGCCATTGCCGCCATCTTCGCGCTGCCCTGGCTGGATACCTCCAAGGTGCGTTCGATGCGCTATCGTCCGACAGCGCGGCTGTACTTCTTCATCTTCGTTATTGTCTGCCTGGTGCTGGGGTACTGCGGTCGCCAGTTGCCCGACGGTCAGGTGATCCCGGGAGTCTCGGGCCTGATATGGTGGGACGCCGACATCAACAGCTTCGTCTGGCTTAGCCGCGTCGCAACTGCCTACTATTTTGCCTATTTCTTCCTGATCCTCCCAATACTCGGCCTGACGGAAACGCCGTTGCCCGTGCCGGAATCGATCACGGATCCTGTCCTGTCACATCCCGCGACGACGCCTGCCGGCGCTGTGGCGTCGCCTGAAAAGAGGGGCTGAGATGCTGCGCAAAAGTATCGCGCTCGCGGCCTTTGGGCTCGCCATCATTGCAGGTCCGGCGGTGGCTTCCGGCGATCCCGAGCCACCCAAGTCGGTCGCCTGGTCCTTCGCTGGCCCGTTCGGCAAGTTCGACGCAGCCCAGGTGCAACGGGGATACAAGGTCTATCGCGAGGTCTGCGCGGCCTGCCACTCGATGAACCAGTTGTTCTTCCGCAACCTTGGTCAGAAGAGCGGTCCATTCTACGATCCCGAGTACAAAAACCCCAACGACAATCCCTATGTGAAGGCGCTCGCCAAGGATATCCAGGTCAATGATATCGACTCGGAAACCGGCGACACCATCCAGCGCGCGGGTATGCCGGCCGACAAGTTCCCGTCACCGTTCCCGAATGAAGCGGCTGCTCGCGCGTCCAACGGCGGCGCGATGCCGCCGGATCTGTCTGTGATTACCAAGGCGCGTGATGGCGGCCCGGACTATGTCTATTCGCTTCTAACGGGCTACAAGCCTCCGCCCGCAGGTCTGAGCGTCGGCGCGGGCCAACATTACAACCCATATATGCCCGGCGACCTGGCCGCCTACTGGACCGGTAAGGGCCACGCACCCAAGGGCGGATTTATCGCTATGGCGGCACCTTTGGCCGATGGCAAGGTCACCTTCGACGACGGCAAACCGTCGACAGTCGAACAGCAGGCAAAGGACGTCGTGGCCTTCCTGGCGTGGGCGTCCGAGCCGAAGCAGACCGAGCGCAAGCAGTTCGGATTTGGCGCGATGATCTATCTGTTCATCTTCTCGATCCTGCTGTGGTTCAGCTACAAGCGGATCTGGCGCAACGTCGGCCACTAGACCGACCTCTGAGAATTGAAACGACAGAAGGCCCCGGAGTGATCCGGGGCCTTTTCATGACCTGACCTAATTTGCGGGCCAGACGATCAGCCGTCCCGCGGGGAAGTCGAACCGCAGCCGGAAGTTCGCCAGCACCTGGCCGCCTATAACGCCCACGACGTCGCCGTCGGGTTTCATCAAGCCGGCCGCGACGTCACGGCCGGTGCGCCCGGCGAAGGTGACCTGCGGCAGTCGCGCCAGCCAGACGCCATCCGGATAGAGCTCCTGCGACGCACCTGGCGGCGTTTGGGCGAGATCGTCAGCCAGTCGCATAGGGGCGTTCGCACCCGTCGCAATCACAAAAACACCGGTCACCTCGTGGGCGTCATCGGAAACCGAGGCAATGGCGGTAGGTCGCCCCTGGTCCCAGCCCAGTTCCAACGACCGGCCCCGGAATGCTGGTGCGCCCCCGCTCCGTGACAGTCGCACGCGACAAGGGGCGAAACTCACATCGACCACAAAATTGCGCAACACGTCAGCGCCAATCACGCCCGCGCCGACCGTCGGCAGGTTCCAGGTGCGGACATCAAGGTCGGCGATCGCCACGGTCTGGTCGGACAGCCGGATGCCTGCCAGCACCACGTCGCCCGCGACACTTTCGCCTGCGATGCCTGCTGCCTCGGCGAGGGTTTCGTGCAGCGTCGTTCGGGCGGACCCGGTGTCGAGGATGTAGTCCCCGGCGATACCCGCCACCTTGGCCGGAACCACGATGACGCCCGCGTCGAAGTGACAGCCGACCTCAGCCGCGCAGGTGGGTGCCGCGATGAGTGCCGCGACGGTCAGGGGCAGGGGCAGGAGACTCAGGCGGGCCACAGGCGATCATATCGCGGGTTCAGCGTTTTCGCTCTACGTCCGGCAGGTCGTCTCGCGTAGACTGGGGTATGGCCCATTCACCTGCCTGGCGAACCTTCAAACGTACCCAGGATCTGACCGTTCTGACGGCATTGTTGATCTACGGTGGGGCCGTAGTCCACGCGTTTGCGCGGCTGGCAGACGACCAGGCTACGTTGGTTCGTAACATTATCGGCCTGCCAGCGATTTTCCTGCTTCTGTCCCTGGCTGTGCCTCTATTGACCGGGGCGATCCGCCGCCCGCTGGCCCGCTATGTCTGGGCGACGTTTCAGGCAGGTTTCGGGCAGACGGTCGGGTCGGTGTTTGGCGGCGTGCTGCTGCTGGGGGGCGCGGCCGGGTTCATCTACTGGCAGATCGGCGTCGCCGCCCAGGGTGGACGTGGACCAGTGGGTGTCTTCTGTGGCTATGCCGCCGGCATCGGCATCCTGGCGGCGCAGGCCGCGCTGGTGAGGGTGCTGGAACGCCTCCCCGAGGTGAAGGCGCAGATCGAAATCTAGGCCTCGCTACGGACACCGCTGTTGCGGGCGAAGAGTTGCAATGTGCGCAGGCGCGAGAGGTTGGCGCTTTCCGCGTGAAAGCCGTTGGGGGCTACGAACGCGTGGCCCGCCGCGTACATGTGAATCGGTAGATCGGGGTGTGCTGCCCGAATGGCATCTACGGCTGATGGTGGGATCAGGTCGTCGGTCTTGCCCAGATGCAGGATCGTCGGCACCCTGGGCGTATCGTTCAGGTAGTCCGGAATCTGCCCGCCATAGTAGGACGATACTGCCGACAGGCCCGTGCATCGCGCCGCCGCCAACCATGCTGCCGTGCCGCCGAAACAAAATCCCATGACGAATACCGGGGGGGCCAAGGCATCAATGGCCGCCTGCACAGCATCGAGGACGTCAGCCCCCCACCGGGTGGCTTCGGCAAAACCATTCTGACGTGTATATAGCTGAGGGTCGGCATCGCGCTCTGCGAAGCCTCGCCCCAATCTGTCAAACAGGCTGGGGACCAGGGCTTCGTAGCCCGCCTCGGCATAGCCGTCGGCCAGGTCGCGCAGGTGAGGGGTCACGCCCCATATGGCGTGACAGATCACAAGTCCGCCGCGTCGGGCGTCGGTCGTGGGCGCGCGCCAGGCGTCGAATTCGAAACCGTCTAAGGCGCTTGTCAGCTGGATGGCTTCGCCCACGCCGTCAGGCCCCGTCGAAGAGCTCACGCGTGCGTCGCCGGGCCAGGGTTGCCGCAGCGGCGTTGTAGCGCTCCGGGCTCTCGTTGTTGAACCCGTGGCCGGCGTCTTCGTA
>JANORH010000220.1:0-3922 GCA_031415215.1 Alphaproteobacteria bacterium
AAGATCAAGCAGAAGTTCCTTACCACGACCTGGATCTCGGTACTGGTGTTCGCGGCGATCTACGCCATCGTCTATTTTGGCCTGATACCGTTGCCCCGTGTGCCGACCGGGGCCTGACGGAACCGACCATTGCGCCCGGCGATGGCCACATCGTTGCCAAGGTCTTCATGCCAAGGGTATCAGGGCCGTCCCAACTGACCCGAGAGTCTTCGAACCCATGCGCCTTTCGCGATACTTCATGCCGACCCTGCGCGAGGCGCCTTCGGATGCGCAGATCGTTTCGCATCAGCTGATGCTGCGCGCCGGCATGATCCGGCAGGAAGCCGCAGGCATCTATGCCTGGTTGCCGCTGGGCCTGAAGGTGCTGAAAAAGATCGAGCAGATCGTGCGCGAGGAGATGAATCGCGCAGGGGCCGTCGAGATCCTGATGCCGACGCTGCAACTGGCCGATCTGTGGCGCGAGAGCGGGCGCTATGACGACTATGGCGAGGAGATGTTGCGTATCAAGGATCGCCATGATCGCGACTTGCTGTACGGGCCAACAGCGGAAGAGGTCGTGACCGATATCTTCCGGGGATATGTCAAATCCTACAAGGACCTGCCGCTCAATCTCTACAATATCCAGTGGAAGTTCCGCGATGAGCGGCGGCCCCGGTTTGGCGTGATGCGTGGGCGTGAGTTCCTGATGAAGGACGCCTACTCGTTTGACCTCGATGAAGCTGCGGCGCGGCGGTCGTACAACCGGATGTTCCTGGCCTATCTCAATGTCTATGCGCGGTTGGGGCTGAAGGCGATCCCGGTGAAGGCAGATCCCGGCCCTATCGGCGGCGACCTTTCCCATGAATTCATGATCCTGGCGGACACCGGCGAGAGCCAGGTGTTTGCCCACCGCGACCTGGTCGAAATGGGCGCGCCGGGTCCTGACCTCGATTGGCAGGGTGATCTGGAGGCCGAGGTCAGCCGACGGACCAGCCTTTATGCGGCCTCCGACGAAATGCATGATGTTGCGCGGTTTGAAGCCATGCCAGCTGACAAACAGATGACGGCGCGCGGCATCGAGGTCCGCCATATCTTCTATTTCGGCACGAAGTATTACGCGCCTATGAAGGCCAATGTCACCGGCCCCGACGGCAAGGACACGCCGGTACAGATGGGGTCCTATGGCGTCGGCGTGTCGCGCCTCGTGGCGGCGATCATCGAGGCCAGCCATGATGCGGGCGGGATCATCTGGCCCGACAGCGTGGCCCCGTTTGGCGCGGCGGTATTGAACCTGCGCGCGGGCGACGCGGCCTGCGATGCGGCCTGCGAGAGCGCCTATGCTGCGCTGATCGCGGCCGGTAAGGACCCGCTCTACGACGACCGCGATGAGCGCCCCGGCGCCAAATTCGCGGCGACCGATCTGGTGGGCATTCCCTGGCAGCTGGTGATCGGGCCCAAGAGCCTGGCTGACGGCGTCGTGGAGCTGAAGCGCCGCGCGACGGGCGAGCGCCAGACGCTGCCGCTGGATGCTGCGCTTCAAGCGATCATCGGATGAGTGAGACCGCTTCCGGTCTCGCGGGGCGCGCGCGGCCGTTCGGCCTGTGGGAGCGGATGCTGGCCATCCGCTATCTGCGGGCCAGACGTAGCCAGGGCGGGGTCGGGTTGATCTCGGTGATTTCATTTATTGGCATCACCCTGGCGGTGGCCACCTTGATCATCGTCATGTCGGTGATGAACGGGTTCCGGTCGGAACTGCTGAGCCGTATCCTGGGCTTTCAAGGTCATGTTTACGTGACCGGCGGGGTATTGGACGGACCCGCGCGAGATCTTGCCGCGGCGCGTATCCTAAAGGTGCCAGGGGTCATACAGGCCGCGCCCGTCATCGAGGCGCAGGCCATCGCCATCGGGCCCAGCCAGATCACCGGGGCGCTGGTGCGGGGCATCCGCCCGTCGGATCTGCGCGGCACCACGCTGGTATCCGGCAATATCACCAAGGGCGACTTGAAGGGCTTCGGGGTCGGCGACTATGGCGGCGACGTTGTCATCGTGGGCGAGCGACTGGCCCAGACGTTGGGCGTGGCGCCCGGTGACACGGTGTCGCTGATCTCGCCATCGGGCGGGGCGACCGCGTTTGGCGGCACCCCGCTGCAAAAGGCCTATACGGTGGGGGCCACCTTCAGCGTCGGCATGAGCCAATATGATCAGGCCTATATCTATATGCCGCTGGCCCAGGCCCAGCTGTTCTTCGGTCGCGAGGACACCGCTGACGCCATTGAGGTGCGGGTGACCGACCCCGACAACGCCGCGAAGATGAAGGCCACGATCAACACCGCAGCCGGTCCCGCTGCCCTGGTCACCGACTGGGCGCAGCGGGATTCGTCCTATTGGGGCGCCCTGCAGGTCGAGCGCGTGGTGATGCGGTTGATCCTGATGCTGCTGGTGGCCATCGCGGCCATGAACATCATTTCGGGCCTGGTCATGCTGGTGAAGAACAAGGGGCGCGACATCGCCATCCTGCGGACCATCGGGGCGGGGCAGGGGTCGATCCTGCGGATTTTCTTCATGGCCGGGGCCAGCGTCGGCGTGCTGGGCACGCTGGCGGGGCTGACCATCGGCACCCTGTTCTGCCTCTACATCGGGCCGATTCAGGGGGTGGTGGAGTGGGTGACGGGGCAGGCGGTGTTCTCCTCGGATGTCTATTATCTGTCGCGGGTGCCAGCCAAGGTGGACTGGGCGGAGGTGGGCGTCATCGTCAGCTGGGCGCTGGGCATGAGCTTCCTCGCCACCCTGCCACCAGCCTTCAGGGCCTCGAAAATCGATCCGGTCGAGGCGCTGCGCTATGAGTGAGCCGGTGCTGTCGATCCGGGGTCTTGAGCGGACCTATGTGACCGCGGCCGGGTCACTCAGCGTGCTGAAGGGTGTCGACCTGGATGTTCAGCCGGGCGAGATTGTCGGCCTGATCGGGCCGTCGGGCTCGGGCAAGTCCAGCTTGCTGCATGCGGCCGGGCTGCTGGAACACCCCGACGCCGGGCGCATCACCATTCAGGGCGTTGATTGTTCCAACCTGGGCGAGCGGGCCCGCACCCGGGTGCGGCTCTCGACCATAGGCTTCGTTTACCAGTTCCACCACCTGCTGCCGGAGTTCTCCGCGCTCGACAATGTGGCCCTGCCCCGGATGATCGCCGGGGAGGACCGCAAGGCCGCGACCGCGCGCGCCGCCCAGTTGCTGGAAGGGCTGGGTCTGAAGGACCGCGTCCATCACGAGCCGGCCCAGCTGTCCGGTGGCGAGCAACAACGCGTGGCGGTGGCCCGCGCCCTGGCCAATTCTCCACGCCTGTTGCTGGCCGACGAGCCCACCGGCAACCTGGACCCCGCCACATCGACAGCCGTGTTCGACAGCCTCTACGCCCTGGCGCGGCGTGAGGGTGTGGCGGCGCTGGTGGCGACGCACAATCTGGCGCTGGCCGGGCACATGGACCGGGTGTTTGCGCTGAACGATGGCAAGCTGGAGGTCTGGACGGGGGGATAGGGCACCGGGCGAGGTAGCCCTACCCCGAGGGGCCCCATGTGCGGCCCCGGTGCCGCCGTTGTGGTTCCGGTTCTGCGACCGGGGCCTCGAGCGCCTTGATCCTGGCGATGAGCAGGGCCGTCTGGCGCAGTTTCTCGACCTCGGTGGCGATGTCGCCGTCGATGTCGATTTCGGCTGCTGAGCCGGTGACCGCGTCACCGAGCGCGGCGAGGTGGCGAACCAGGGTGCGCAGTTCATCCTCGGTATCTCTGGAGGTTTCGCAGTCGGCCTCGTACTCGGCATAGAAGGTGGCGCTGGCCGTACGTTGGACGCGCTCGATGCCCTTTGCGCGGACGTCCTGGCGAACCTTCTGCGTCTCGACCTCGATCTCGCGCGTGGTACGGCGGTGCTCATGGGCCACGCGGCTCTCGAAGG
>JANORH010000221.1:0-12803 GCA_031415215.1 Alphaproteobacteria bacterium
AGCTGGTCAGCACCGCCGCCGCCATGAACGCCGCGAAAGCCCCCGACAGCCAGCTCGGCATCACCTCGGCCACGATCCGCCCATAGGTGGCGTCACCGATGTCGCCGAACAGCTTGTAGGCACAGACACCGGGGATCACCACGATGGCCGGCACGAACAGGATGCGTATCACCACCGCCGCCATCACCCCCTTCTGGCCCTCGCGCAGGGTCGGCGACGCCATGGCGCGCTGGGTGATCGTCTGGTTGGTGGACCAGTAGAACATCTGGATAAAGATCATGCCGGTGAACAGCGTCGGCCAGGGGATCGGGCTGTCCGGCCCCCCCACCATCGACAGCCGCTCGGCCGGGATCCCGGAAAAGTCGAAGCCGATAGCCGCCATCGCCAGAACGGTCACCGCCGCCGCCATGGCCAGCACGCCGACACCCGAGAACGTGTCGTAAACTGCCACGGCTCTCAGCCCGCCCAGGATGGTATAGGCGGCCCCGACCGCCGCAATGCCACCGGCCATCACCAGCAGCGGCGGGCTGGACACAAACATGGTCTTCAGGAACAGCGCCCCGGTATAGGCCATGATCGGCAGATAGATGAACACATTGCCCAGCAAAAACAGCACCGAGACCGTCGCGCGCAGGTGCTTCGACCCATACTTCCGCTCCAGCAGTTCCGTCGTCGTGGTGCAATTGTAGCGGTAGTAGATTGGCAGGAATACGAACGCCAGCATCACCAGCCCGGCCACCGCCGACAGCTCCCACCAGGCCAGCAGGAACATCTGGTTGCCGTTCATGCCCACCAGTTGATCCGTCGACAGATTGGTCAGGGTGATCGACCCGGCCACGAACGGCCAGGTCAGGTTGCGGCCCGCCAGAAAGAACTCGCTGTTGCTGTCGGTGGACCGCCCGCCCATGCGCCCGACCTGCCACCATGTGGCCAGCGCCATGACCAGGGTCAGGCCGACGAAGACCGCCCACTGGATCGTGTCCGATGTCATGTTCCGCCCCCAACCCTGTTTCGGTGCACTCTAGGGGCGCCCGGGCGCTGGCGACAAACCGTGTGTCACGCCCAGAGCGGCGAAGAGGCCTTCAGCAACCGGCTCATCATCAGCATGCGGGCCACCACACGCTCGTCTGCGGCATCGCGAAGGGTGCTCTCGTACCAGGTCACCTCGGTCTTGGGCGATTCCCCCAGGGCGATCACCGTCGCGTCGGCCAGATAGTCGTGGTCCAGAAAGATCGGCCCATCCAGATACTGAAGCTCTATCGCGCCGAACATCCCGACAAAATCACCGACCGAGGCGTAGAGCGGACCTTCCACGACCCGCAGGGCGTCGATGGCCACCGCCGGTGCCGCGACCAGCTCACCAATGACCCTGGCATCGCGATACTCCGGCATCGGCTCGGTTACATCCTCCACGCGCAGCAGGGACTTTGCGCCGTCGAGCCGGCTGGGAATGTCGCGCACCGTGTCGCCGACCTTGGTGGTCTTCAGGATCCGCAGGTCGATCGCCGGTCGCTGCGCCGCAATGCGCAGCCGCAGTGTTGAGCCGGGATCATCCCCGCCGACCCAGGCCGTCCCCTCGTTGACCCGCACGCCCTCCGGGGTTTCCATCCAGGTCATGGCGCGACGCAGATCGGGACCCACCTGCTCGACCGGCCCCACAAACACCTGCACCGGCTCGCCATCCGTGGTCGCGTTGACAAAGTGCAGCGAGAGCCCGCCGCGCGTGCGCCATGCCTCACCGAAGCGGGCCAGCAGGACCGGCGTAAACTGCTCGAAGTGGATGTTTCCGGCGACCGTGCCCCCCCGAAATCCCAGCGTCTGGGCCGTGGCGTCGTCGTGGATCGAGCCCTTGGCGTCGCGCGAGAAATTCACCGGGCGGCGAACCGGTCCCGCCAGTGTCCCCTCCCGGTCCTCGACCATAAACCCGTCCTTCGTCACCCGCTGTCTCCCTTGACCGGCCTCAGGCATTGTTCTTATTGACCAGAGATATAATAGAAGACGGACCCCTGTCCATGGACCTGAGCCTCTCGAAAGCCGAAATCGCTTTCCGCGATGAGGTTCGTGCGTTGGCCGCAGCGACCTTTCCTGACGGCGACCCGTACGATCAAAGCCGCCAACACGAACAGCGGTGGCATCAGGCCCTGATGACGCGCGGCTGGGCCGTGAACAAATGGCCCGTCCAGTTCGGAGGACCCGGCTGGACGCCGACCCAGAGCTTCATCTGGGAACGTGAGACCATGAACGCCGGCCTTCCCGCCCAGGTGGGTGGCATGGGACCCGGCATGCTGGCCCCCGTGCTGTTCGCCTATGGCTCGCCGGAGCAACAGGCGCGGTTCCTGCCGGATATCCTTCACGACCGGGTCCGCTGGTGCCAGGGCTCTTCCGAGCCGGGCGCGGGCTCGGACCTCGCCTCACTGCGCACCCGCGCGGTCCGCGACGGTAACGACTATGTGGTGGACGGTGAAAAGGTGTGGACCAGCGGCGCGCATAGGGCCGACTGGATGTTCTGCCTGACCCGCACCTCCGACGAGCCCAAGCGGCAGGCCGGAATTACCTTTCTGTTGCTGGATATGCGCAACCCCGGCGTCACCGTGCGGCCGATCATCTCCATCGACGGACGGCACATGTTCAACGGCGTGACCTTCGACGCGGTCCGGACCCCTGTCGAGAACCGCATCGGTCGCGAGGGCGAGGGCTGGACGGTGGCCAAGGGGCTGCTGACCCACGAGCGGACGGGTCAGGCGTTTGTGTCGCTGTCGCTGGATATGCTGGCGCGCATCCGGATGGCGGCCAGCGAATTGCCGGGGTCCGACGGCGGCAGCCTGATGGACGACGCGGGCTTCGCCGCCCGGCTGGGATGGGCGCAGGTCGAGCTTCAGGCGCTCGCCATGACCGAACTGCGCACCCTGTCGGAGGTCGAGGCCGGCGGAGCACCGGGCGCTCAGTCATCCATGCTGAAACTGAAAGGCACCGACATCGTGCAGCGGGTGACCGAGTTTTTCGTGGACTGCGCCGGACCCTATGCAGCGCCCTGGTTCCCGGAGAGCGTGGGTCAGCCCCAAACCATCGGACCCGACTGGGCCCAGCCCGAGATGACCCGCTATCTCGAAGCCCGCGCCGCCAGCATCGCCGGCGGCTCCGACGAGGTACAACGCAACATCATCGCCAAGCATGTGCTGAAGCTGTGAGGCCCGGTCGAAACCGGACCTCACTGGCTCAGGATCAGAAGTTCAGACGGCCCGTCAGACCGACATAGCGGTCGGCTTCGCGCGGGATCAGATAGCGATAGCTGCCACCTGGTCCACCACTCGTGATGGCCGAGGCAAAGCTCTCGTCGAACAAGTTCTTGACCTGCAGCGTGATCCGATACCGGTCATCCGGATCAACAATGGCCGCTGACACGTCGACCATGGCATAGCTGCTGATGGTGGTCGCCGCGCGCACCGCCGCCGAGGCGTCCAGCTGGCTGAGTTGCTTGGACTGGAAAGAGCCGTTCGCCGCCAGCACGATATCCACCGCCTTGCCCGTACGGATGCGGTAGTCCATGCCCAGCGAGCCCTTCCACTTGGGCGCATACCCCAGTTGCGTGCCCGAGGGCACGACACCGGTGACCACGCCGTTGGTCGGGATCTTGAACTGGTCGATCTGGGCGTCGGTATAGGCCAGACCGCCCGAGATGTTCAGGTCCCGCATCGGGCGATAGATCAGGTCCAGCTCGCCGCCACGCGTCGAAATCGTGCCTGCGTTGGTAAAGCGGGTGACCAGCACACCGGCCACGATGTCCGGATTGTTGGCCTGGAAGTTGTTATACTTCGCATAATAGGCGGCGAGGTTGAGGATCAGCCTGCCATCCATCAGCGTGTTCTTCAGGCCAACCTCATAGCTGTCGGCGGTCTCGGCCTCGATGGCGTTGGTGCCGGTGGCGGTCAGGTTGAAGAAAACGTTGTAGGCCGGGCCCTTATAGCCCCGTGCATAGGTGGCGTAGAAGGTCGCGTCGGGGGAGATCTCGTACTGCACGCCAGCCTTGCCCGACAGGTTGTCGTTGGACTGGTCGGTGGCGAACGGTCCGAAGTTGGGCTGGATGCCGGGGCCGGTCAGCGGGCTGACGCGGCTGTGGTAAACGGCCAGCTTGTCCGAAGTATAACGCAGGCCGCCGATCAGGTTCAGTTGTTCTGAGAGCTTGAAGGTGCCCTGCCCGAACAGGGCAAAGTTCTTGAAGGTCGAACCGAACGTCGCCGAGCCATTGGGGGTCGTGACAACCGTGCCCGCCGCAGTGCAAGGCGTGATCACCGTCGGGGCCGGCGTCAGAGAACAGACGATATCGTTCCGGGTGAACGTACGATCAGTCTCGGCGCGCGAGTAATAGGCCCCCGCAACGTAGCTGAACGCCTTGTCGGCTGGCGACGTGATCCGCAGTTCCTGGGTCATCGTGTTGCTGGTCTGGGGTCCCACATCGTGAAGCTGAGTGAAGCCGACATAGGCGCGCGGCAACCAGTCGCCGTCGCGAACCTCGGTGTTGTCGTATTCGCGATACGAACCGATGTAGGTCAGGACATGCTCGCCCAGCGACCAGTCGGCCTGCAGCGAAACACCGCCGCTTTTCTCGGTCGTCGCCGTAATCAGGTTCTGCGCCACCTGACGGGTCCGGTCACCGCGTGGCGTCGGCAGAACCG
Organism: Alphaproteobacteria bacterium; assembly: GCA_031415215.1. Classification (GTDB taxonomy): domain Bacteria; phylum Pseudomonadota; class Alphaproteobacteria; order Caulobacterales; family Caulobacteraceae; genus Phenylobacterium. Next base: position 4,674 of record JANORH010000221.1, read on the forward strand.
TCGCTGTCAGATTGGTCGGCACGGTTCCGATCAGCTCGGCGCAGCAGTCGTCGTCACTCTTGCGATAGTCGGCGATGAACGTCAGCGACAGCACGTCGGACGGGTCGGCCACCACGATGGCGCGGACGCCCCAGTGCTCATAGCCGTTGACCCGGGTGTCGCGGGTGACGTTGCGGATGTTGCCGCCATAGGTACCGTAGAACGCCGTCACCCGGCTCTTCACCAGGTCGCTGAGCGGCAGGTCGGCAGCGGCGCGCAGACGATACTCGTCACCGCCGGTGTAGTAGGCCCCCTCGACATAGCCGCCGAGGTCAGCGCCGGGCCGCTTGGTGACGATGTTCACCACGCCGGCCGAGGTGTTCTTGCCGAACAGCGTGCCCTGCGGGCCGCGCAGCACTTCCAGACGGTCGATGTCGATCAGGTCGCTGAACGCCTCGCCAGCGCGGCTATAGACCACGCCATCCACCACGGTGGAAATCGACGGCTCACCGGCGATCGAGAAGGTTGAGGTGCCGACGCCGCGCAGGAACAGCGACTGGTTGATGGTGGTGCCGGATTTGCGGAAGTTCAATGTGGGCACAAGGTACTGCGCCCCTTCCAGGTTCACAGCGCCGCTGGCGGCAATCGTGGCACCCGACACCACCGAGACGGCCAGTGGCACGTCCTGAAGTCGCTCGGATCGTTTCTGCGCTGTGACGACGATTTCTTCAACCGCCGCCTCACCGCCCGCCGTTTGCGCGGTAGCCGAGCTACCCAGCAGGAGCGCGGCAATGCCGGCGCCTGTCAACAGAATGGATTTGTTCATGTCTCGCCCTGAAATTTTGTTTTTGAGAGTGCTGTATGTCTTACGCTGTCATACTTGAGAAAGGGATACACCCAAATGCGTCGAATCAGAAACCCAGTTCGGCCATGTCGACCACACGACGCTCCCGCACGCTGATCTCGGCCGCCGTTCCGATGGCCACGGCCATCAGTCCGTCGCGGGCTGAAACCTCGACCGGCCCCTCCCCGCGCACGGCGGCGATGAACTTCTGATGCTCATAGAATGTCGAGCCGTGATGGCTGCCGACCTTCAACGCGGTGGCATCAACGCCCACCACGCGCCGCTCCACCTGTTTGGGATTGAGGAACCCGACGCGCGGTGAATAGACGATGGCCCCTTCCGGGATCAGCACGTCCAGTCGCGCCGTGTCGCCCACCGCCGTGATCTCTTCCTGGTTCTCCGCGCCGTCGGCAAACATGCACAGGTCCAGCATGGCGCGGACGCCATTTGCGAACTCCACCGTCGTGTAGCTGTTGTCGATGATATCGGGCCGTTGGCCGTCATAGAGCTCGTCGACGTGGTTCACGTCCATGGCCCCTGAGCAATAGACCCGCACAGGTTCAGATCGCGTGATAAGCCGCATTAAGTCAAAGAAATGACAGCATTTTTCGACCATGGTGCCGCCGCTGTTGCGGGCAAACCGGTTCCAGTCGCCGACCTTCTGCAGGAACGGAAAACGGTGTTCCCGGATCGACAGCATCCGGAGCGTGCCAATCCTGCCGCCGTGGATGTCGGCGATAAAATCCGCGGCCGGCGGCATGTAGCGATACTCCATCGCCGTCCAGAATGGCGCCGCCGAGCGCGACGCCCGGTCCACGACCCAGCGCGCATCTTCCAGGGTCGTCGCCAGCGGCTTTTCACACAGGATCGCCAGCCCGGCATCGAACAGCGGCTCCAGCACGGCGCGGTGCGTATGATTGGGACTGGAAACAATCACCGCATCCACCAGACCGCTGGCGGCCAAAGCGGCGCTGTCTTCGAATGCAGCGACACCCTCGGCCTTGTCGCCCAGCGCCCTGCGCGCCCAACCCAGCGACCGCCCGACCGGGTCCGCGATCGCTGTCACCAAAGCGCCCGGTGTCACGGCCAGGTTGTTGAGGTGCTCGACCCCCATCATCCCCGTGCCGACCAGACCGTAGCGAACCACCTTCGGCACGCATTTCTCCCTAAAAACCCATATGACAGCGCTGACTTATTGTGAGCATTCTCCCAGACTGGTGTTTCGGGCAAGCCAAAACTCGTAGGAACTGCGCGCGACACAATTGAGCCGATCCGGGGAGGACGTGGCCATGAACATCAGACAGCGCGGACATGGAACATCCCCGACCGGAGGTCGCGCATGACCGACGCGCGCCCCGTCAGTTTCAATAAATGGCTCTTGTTCATCCTGCTGGCCATCGCCGGTATCCTGGCGCTGGTAGATCGCCAGGTGATCTCGGTGCTGAAGCCCGAGATGGCCGCCGAGCTGGGCTGGACTGACGACGACTACGGTACCCTGGGCGCCTGGTTTCAGGGGTCGATGGCGGTGGCGCTGCTGATCTCCGGACCCTTGGTCGACAGGATCGGCGTCAAATGGGCCAATGTGCTGGGCGTCTTTACCTGGAGCATCGCGGCGATGTTCCACGGCCTGGCCCACACCTTCAATCAGTTCGTCCTGTGCCGGATCGGTCTCGGCATCACCGAGGCCATGGCGACGCCATCGGCCGTCAAGACCGTGGCCACCATCCTACCGCCCAACCAGCGCTCCGTGGGCTTTGGCCTGATCAACGCGATCTCCAGCGTGGGCGCCATCAGCGCGCCCATCCTGATCCCGTTCATGGCCATTCCGTTCGGCTGGCGCGGGGCCTTCGTCATGGCCGGGATCGCCGGGGTCGTCTGGTCCGTCGTCTGGATGATCTCGACGCGGAAGACCCATTTCGGTGATGTCGTCGCAAAGCCCCCGGTCGAGGTCGCTGCTGCGGCTCCCAAGCCTTCCATCCTGAAGGACAAGGCCACCTGGGCCATTTCCGGCGCGAAGCTACTCAGCGATTCCACCTGGTGGCTGCTGCTGTTCTGGATGCCCGACTTTCTCAATCGCCAGTACGGCCTGACCGGCGTCGCCATCGGCCCGCCGTTGGCGCTCGCCTATGCCGGCGGCGCGCTGGGTGCCTTGGTCAGCGGCGCAGCGGCCACCTACTTCCTGAACCGGGGCGTGGCCGTCAATCGCGTGCGCAAACTGGCCATGCTGGTCAGCGGCCTGCTGGTGCTGGTGCTGCCTTTCGCCACCCAGGCCCCCACCGCCTGGGGCGCCGCCGCCATCCTGGCTGTGGTGCTGGCCGCCCACCAGGGCTTCTCAACCAACCTGTTCGCCCTGATCGCCGACGTGACGGAAAAGACCAAGGTCGGCCGCGTCACCAGCTTCGCCGCCTTCTGCGGTAACATCGGTGGCATGACCATCGTCAAGGTCGCCGGCCTGGTCCTCACCGCGGGCCTTGGCTACTACCCGCTGTTCGTGTTTGCGGGCATGTCCTATCTGCTGGCCCTGGCCTGGATCCACCTGCTGCTGCCCAACATCCAGGTGGTGGATGGCGGTGCAGACGCCGAGGATGTGCTGCCGGCATCGTTGCACTGAGGGTTGGTCGCGCAAGAGGCCCACTGGAACGTGGCGTGTGTTCCTGGTTTCGCAGCCGCTCTGGAGCGTCGGGCAACGCACCCTATGGCACCGAAGCCGAGAATCATCAGCGCCCATGTGGCCGGCTCCGGCACGCCGCCGGGCGAACTCAGCAAACTGACTGAAACCTGATCAATTACCGGCCCATAGCTGGTGGAGATTGTGTCGGCCGAGAAGCTGATCGAGGTTGTCGAATTGAGCGCCGTGAAGCTGAAGGCATAGTCTTCATATACTTGGTGGGCAAAGTCGTGGGGATCGGAGAAAGCCGGTGCGAAGGCCTGGTTCCACAACGATCCCGCGCTCACATGCCCGGCATTGGTGTAGCTGGGATAGCCCGGCACGGCAGCCGCCAGGAAGCTGAGGCTGTAGGTTGCCCCGATCACCGTAGAGATCGAAGTCGTGATGGTGCCAGCACCGTTGTCAAAATAGCCGAGGTCGATGGCGTGAACACCATCATGCGCCGCGTAGTCCGGGCTCGAAAGCCAGTCCACACCGACGCCGCCAACAGTCCAGCCCGTCACAGTGGTGGACGGGCCGGTCAGGGATTGGAAGTTATCCAAGCCCGGCCCGCGAGGTGTGAACAGGCCAAGCTCGAAGCTCCCGGCCCCAGCGCCATAGGTAGCATCAATGAGGTTGGTCGCAGCGTTCGACGGCCCGGCCAATGCAGCGGCGAAGGTGACGGCGCTAACCGCCAGCATCAGGTTTTTGAGAGACATGCGGCTATTGTCCTTGAACTGAACTGACATTGGAAATCACCCTCACCGCGCCACCAACGCGGTCATCGCGCCGTTGGCGCTGGCGATCATTGACTGCACCTCGGCCTTGTAAGCGGCAGGATCGTTCAGCGTGGCGACGAAGCTGAACTGGAAGTCTGCGCCGGGTGCAAACAGACCGCCCAGTCTGCTGCTTGAGGTCATGCTGAAAAAGTCGGAACTGCCAGTCATGGACTGGGCCAGGCGAACGACCACATCGCCGTCCTTGGCCGGCGCCGGTTTTGTGACGGCGACCTTCTGCCACTTGTTGTTGCCGTTGGGCGTTCGGAACGCGATGCGGGTCTGGTCGGCCAGCAACCCGACCTCGGCGAATGCAGACCCCTTCCCGCTCGACTGGCCGGGGGACTCCGGGCCGGTCGCGATACGGTCCCGCCGACGAGACGCCGTGGCCTGACCAATTGTGACAACATAGAACGCCTTCACCACGTGGGCGTTGAGTTCCTTGGCCATCTGGACCTCAAGGCCGGGGACCTTCCAGATCGTGCCAATTGTGGTCCCGCTGGGTCCGCCGGGGGTGACGCTCTTGCCCCCCATATTTGACGCCCAGCCGATGTAGCTCTTGGGTTGTTCAAAGATGCTGCCCTCCATGTTGTAGGGCAGATAAGGGGCCAGTGTCGGCGGACTGATGAGCATGGCGTCGCCCATCGCGTTGGCGAACCGGGTGGGGTTTGGAAACGCCGCCGTCTTGATGATCTGCTGGTAGGTGGCGTTGGCCGTGACGTCGGCTTCGGGCACAATTTCGAAGCCGACGGTGACAAGATCGGCCTTCAACTGTCGGTAGGCCTCGGCTGCGATGGCGGCCTGCAACGCCGGATCCACATTCGGCAAGGCCAAAACGGTCTGGGCGGAATTCTTGTCTGCGAACATGCCGTTGCCCTGGGCCTTCGCCCCGGCGACGGAGGCCTGGAACGAGACGACCACATTGGCGATCGCGACCCGCTTTGTGGCGGTGAGTCCCGTTGCGACTGAGTCTGTAAACGCCGCAGCGGCGACCGACGATGGCACGGGCGTGGTCTGGCCAATAGCGACGGACGGCGCCATGACAATGGCGCAGGCGGTTGCGACAATCGCGGCGGTGGCCAGTGGTTTGAACATGTGCTTCGACTTTCGGTTTTGTTCGCATGCTGCGCAGCACAACAGCGGCCAATGATCCCTCCCGCGCGACCTAGCCCCCGGGAGGCCCGCAGGTCAGCCCCATTTGGGTTAGCTACACACATTCCATTTGGGGTAGACGCTTTGGGAAGACTGCAATTTGGTCGGACAATGGCGTCATGAGCCTCGCGGCCGATTTCCTGAAACGCTTCCAGACCGCAGAGCGCGCCGGAGACCCGATGCTGGCCCTCCTGGAGGATCCGGACGGTTTCGGCGCAGCCGTGGAATTCAACACCGACGAGCTTGACCAGGCCCTGGCCCGGGCCGTTGACGGAGATTTCGGGGCCCCGGCCATCGTGAACCGAGAAGGCTTTGCATCGGCGGCCTGCGACCGGGACGGCGCGGTGATCTACGCCGAACCCCGATTTCCGGACTGGTTTCAGGAGGCGGACCTGTTCAATGCCTCCCTGGCCGGCCTGGCGGCTGAGCGACCCAATGTGTCTCTGCTGATGCATGATCGTACAGGACGACCGGTCGCCGTCGCGGCGAGCCTGGCACCGATTGCGCTCAACTGGCCACTGGACGCAGGCGTCCGCGCAGCGTTGGCCTCGGCCCCGGATGGCTTTGCCGTGGTGGCCTTCCAGCCTAGCGAATATTCATGGGAACGGGTGCGCGACGCCTATGGATGGACCACCGCCGAAGGCCTGCTGGTGGCGGCCCTGGCGCGGCATGGGGATCTTCAACGCGCCGCGACGGAACGCGGGATCGCCTACGAGACCGCCCGCAAGTTTGTCGCCTCGGCCATGCGCAGGACCGGAGCCCGGCGGCAGACCGAATTGATCCGGCACGCCCTGAACATCGCCGCCGGCGAAGTTGCCGAGCCCACACAATTCACCCCGATGTTGCGCGAACTCTTCGGGCTGTCGCAAGATCAGGCAAACCTCGCCGTCCTGCTGTCCAGAGGTATGACCCGGGAGGGTGCCGGCGGCCTGCTAAACCTCACCTCCAACCAGACAAAGACCGCTCTGAAGTCGATCTTTGAGAATTGCGGCGTCGGGAGCGCCGTTGATCTGGCGCGCATCGTGTCCGAGGTCAGTGCACTGGAGGGATTGGCCACGGCCTGCCACGTATCCCTGAGGTTAGTGGGCGATGCGACGGAACCGTTGCGGTTGGTCCCGCGCAGGCGGGGCAACGGTGCCATTGCTGTGGCCGACTACGGCCCGACCAACGGCCGTCCGGTGCTGATTTTCCACGGCGGAAGCAGCGGGCGGGCCCAGTTCAGGGGCTTCATCAGCGCCCTGCAGGCTGTGGGTCGACGTCCCATCAGCATTGAGCGCGGGGGTTTCGGCCTTTCGTCCTTCGTCCCCGGCGATCCGATAGCGACGGCGGTTCAGGACACGGCAGAGGTCCTCGACGCCTTGAACATCGGGACGGCTCCGGTGATCGCGCTAAGCACGTTCGCCGCCGTGGTGGCCTGCGCGGCACAGAAATCGGGGCGGGTGACGGGTGGGGTCATTATCAATCCGGATCCGCCGCGTGTGACCGACCCAAACGTCGGCCACAGGCTTCTGAACTACTTGAAGATTCTGATCGGCAACTACCCGGACCTCGGAGCCAGGTTCATCCGGCTGATCTATCGTCGGGCGACTTCGGCCTCGATCGAGCGTTCGTTTCGCAGCGCAGCGAAAGGCTCGCCCTCCGATGAGGCGCTCTTTGATGATCCCGCCTGCCTGGCTGATTTTGAACGTGGCGCCCGGCAGGCCGCCGTGGGCGAGCGCGGCGTGATCAGCGAGATGCGGGCGCTCATCCGGGGTCCCCAGCCCGCTCCAGTTCCCGATGCCAGTGTCTGGACGATCATGTTCGGCGCCCAGGACCGCACCCTGGATATCGCCGACGCTCGCACGCACTGGCTCGAGAAGCTTCCGTCGGCGCATGTCGAGATCATCCCCGACGGCGGCCACTGGCTCCACGCCAGCCACTCCGAAACCGTGGTCGCCGCACTGGTGCGCAGGTAAGGTCTGATGACATCGCGCGCTGCGGCCTGGGAACGCTCGTCACCGAAACCGGTACCGGTACCGGTGTTCGAACCCAAGCCCCAGCCACCGCCCCGGCATACGGATCCACCACCTCAACCGCCTGACCCGTCCTATATTCCGGCCTAGCACCTGCGCCCCGAACAGTCCTTGCCCTGCGGTTCCGGCCGGTAGGTGGGTTTACCCGCCCGCCTGCGACATCACGGCAACCGCTCGCGCGCGTCATCATCTTGACACAGACCCCGCAGCACGCCATCTGGCCCTGGTGCGGGTTTAGCGCGCGTTTGATAGACATCGATGGGCCGCTGCGGTTTCCGGGCGCGCCCCCTGCGTGGATGATGATGTCTCCCTCAACGCTCGGAAGCCCCAGGTGCCACGCCGTTGCGTCTGTTTGATGAGACGCCGGGAGGAGGTGCCGCGTCGTTCTGCAGAGCATCGGCTCGGCAGGACTTGAGATGCGGTGCGCTTGTTCCGACCAGGACAGTGTGGTCCCTGATTTGCATGATCACAAAGCGTTTCATGGACGGCAACAGGATGTTGAAGGGCGTCAACCCTTCTGTTCCGAGCCCGTCGACCCAATATCCGGCTCTCTCCTGGCGAGGTGGCAGCCGACTTCGAAGAATTGGATGAGCACGATGGCCGAAGGCAACACCACCACCAACACGGCGGCGACCGCGAATGCCAACGAGACCCCCGGCAACGACGGGCCGTTGCTGGACCTGACCGATGCCGCGGTCAAAAAATTCATCAAGGCGGCCA
>JANORH010000222.1:0-4512 GCA_031415215.1 Alphaproteobacteria bacterium
ACCACCGCAGCAATCTCGGCCCCTTGTGCCTGGGAAGCCATCACCGCGCGATTGAAGGCCAGCGCGTCGAGGTTGATGGTCAGGCGTGCGCGGTCGGGCGTGGTCATCTGATGCTCATGCCGAGCCGCGAGACAGATGTCACGTCCGCGATGCGAGGGACGGCGCGGGCAGAACCCGCGCCGCCTTGATTATCTACCAGTTGACGGCCACGCGGCCGTAGACATAGCGGCCCGAACGTCCGAACGGTGCATAGTTGGAGAATGGCGTGTTGGAGGTCGTGTTGAGCGCAAACGGCGTCCTCGTCGGATAGGCATCAAAGACGTTGTCCGCACCCAACGACAGCCGCACGCGTTCACTGACGTCCCAGCGGACCTCCATATCCACGACCGCTCGGGCTTTCAGAATGAGATCGTTGGCCGCTGTCGTGCCGGGGCTCAAAACCTCGCCATAGCGGGTCGCGCGCAGGGTGGCACCGAGAGGGCCCCGGCTCCAGTCCACCGAACCCGTGATCTTCGAGTCTGGCGAGCCTTCCTCGAAGGTCAGAACGTTGATCCTGTCAAAGAGCACCGGTGCCGGGGTTAGGGCCGCGAGTTGGGCGGTAACGGGAACCTTGGTCACCTTGGTGGAGTTGAAGTTCGCCGCCGCAGTAAGGGCGAAGATGCCCAAATCTTCAGTCGTCATCTTGTAGTTGGCAATAATGTCGACGCCTTTGGTTGTCGTGTCTACGCCGTTGATGAAGAAACGACCTCCTCCAATACCAACGAAACCTCTGGACTGGAGGAAGGCCCGAACGTTTGCCTGGGTCAGATTCTCGGAGAGTACGATCCGATCTTCGACCTCGATGCGATAGGCGTCAATGGTTACATTGACCGGGCCAAGCCGCATCACAGTGCCCAGCGCAAAATTGGTTGACTTCTCCGCATCCAGTGGTTTCGCGCCCAGCGCCGCAGCCACCGAGTTGGTGGCGGGGAAGGTGGTGATATCGAACGGCACACCGTTGATGAAGTTCGTCGATGTAGCCGTGAAAAACTGTTGTTGCAGCGACGGCGCTCTGAAGCCGTTCTGAATGGAGCCCCGAAGAGCAAAGCTTTCGGTAACATCGTAGCGCGCCGCGAGCTTGCCTGTGACCGTCTCACCGAAGTCCGAATAGCTCTCCCCGCGGACAGCAGCCGACATCAGCAATTTTTTGGTAAAATTGGCTTCCAGGTCGAGGTAGACGCCGACCGAGGTGCGGTCCTTGTCGACTTCATTTTCCGGTCGGAAGCCTGGGAAAACCTGAGCACCTGACGGGGTCGGTGTGCCGTTAAGAAGGACACCGCCATTTCGATAGGAGTCCGGCTCACCGGCGTTGATCTTGTAGCCCTCACGGCGCAGTTCGATGCCTGCAGCGACGTTCAGCGGTTTCGCCAGGCCGGCATCGAATGTCCGGACGGCCGAGACGTTGGCCACCAGTTGATTGTAGTCGAAGCCACCGGCGTCAAACACGGTCTTGCTGCCAGGGCCAATGGAGCGGTTCAGCGTGTCGCGGATCGTGAAGTCCATGCTGTTGGCACCATAGACCAGCGATGTATCCATGCTCCATTCGCCCAGCGTCCAGGTGACGCCCCCGCCGGCCGAGAAATCCTCGACCTCGGGGTTGATCAGCGGCAGGAAACCGTTGGGGTGGATCGAGATGATATTGCGGTCATCGAGGGCGCGGCGGAAGAAGCCGGCTGAGGTGGAATCCCGGTTCTGGTAGCTGGCCCAACCGTAGAGGCTGGTCGTGTCGCTGATGTCGTACCCGGCGTTGGCGAACGCGGTGAACTGGCGGATATCAGGCTCGCCGTACCAGGCGTTGTATCGGTCAAAGGTTGCCTCGCGCGCATCGAAAGCTCCGGCGACCAGGGGATACTGCTGACGCCAGTCCGGCGCGGTGCGAATGGTTTTCTTCTGGTCCAGAATCTCGCCGGCCAGGGTCAGGAAACCGGTCTCGCCGAGTGGCAGGCCGATCCATCTGTTGATATTGGCGGTCTCACCGTCGGTACGGTCGTACTTGGCCTTGTCAGCAACGGTGAAGTTTGCACCCGCCGGGGTCGGCGCGACCAGGGTGCTGACGTTTGTGATCCGTGCGCCGTAGGTGGCCGTGATTCCACCGCCGCTGCGCGCCTCGCGCAGACGCAGGTTCAGCACGCCAGCGATGGCATCCGATCCATACTGCGCCGAGGCACCGTCGCGGAGGACTTCAATCGATTGGACGATGGCCGAGGGAATGGTGTTGAGATCGACGGCTGACGACCCACGGCCGATGGTGCCATTCACGTTGACCAACGCGGCCGAGTGACGGCGCTTTGAGTTCACGAGGACCAGCGTCTGGTCGGGGGAAAGGCCGCGAAGTGTGGCCGGACGGATAGTATCAGTGCCATCAGCAAGGCCCGGCCGCGGGAAATTGAAGGAGGGCAGCGCAATTGACAGCGCCTGGTTCAGCTCACTGACCCCGACCTTGCCGAGAGCGTCCTGGCTGATCACGTCCACCGGGGCCAGCGACTCCAGGCGAGTTCGCCCCTCAGTGCGGGTGCCGGTTACAACCAACTCCTCGACGTCTGTCGTGGAGGCGGTCTGGGCGGCAGCAGACGTTGACAGCAAGCTCACCGCAGATGCTGCGGCGAACAGGATGTGTCGAGTTTTCATGGAAAATCCCCTGGGGCCAGCGGGGTAAATGCCTAGCTCGGCCCGTGCAGCGGGAACCTAGGGCTTTGCATCACTGACATAAATGACAATTCTGCAACACAATCAAAAAGAACGGCGCGGGAGAGCCCCCCGCGCCGCCTGTGTCAGAGATATCCGAACTCGACTTAACTGTCGGAGCGTTCGAAGTCCACGTGGGTGCCGGCACCGCCCTCGAGCATGTCGGCTGCGGCCTGTTCATCCGCAGCGCGATCTTCCTCGAACTGCGAGCTGATCACGTTTTCGCCGCGCGCCTGACGCTCAGCCTCGTCCTGGCTGCGCGCAATGTTCAAGGTCACCGTGACGGTAACTTCTGCGTGCAGACGTACTTTAACATCGTGCAGACCCAGGGTCTTGATGGGCTTGTCCAGGGCGACCATGGCGCGTTCGATTTTGCCGCCTTCGGCATTCACAGCGTCGGCCACATCACGACCCGAAACCGAACCGTAAAGCTGTCCGCTTTCGCCAGCCTGACGGATCAGGATGTAGGACGTGCCGTCCAGGGTTCCACCAGTCTCGCCAGCGGCTTCCTTGGCCTTGGCGTTACGCGCCTCGATGTCGGCGCGCTGGGCATCGAACACTTTCATATTCGCCGCATTGGCGCGGAGCGCCTTGTGACGGGGGAGCAGGAAGTTGCGGGCGTAACCGTCTTTGACAACGATCACGTCGCCAAGGGCGCCACGGCCCTCAACGCGCTCGAGCAGAATGACTTTCATGTGCTGAGCCCTCCCTTACTTCACAACGTAGGGGAGGAGCGCCAGGAAGCGCGCGCGCTTGATAGCCCGGGCCAGCTCGCGTTGCTTCTTGGCCGACACGGCGGTGATCCGTGACGGCACAATCTTGCCGCGCTCGGAGACGTAGCGCTGAAGGAGCTTCACGTCCTTGTAGTCAATCTTCGGAGCGCCGGCACCCGAGAACGGGCAAACCTTGCGGCGGCGGAAAAAGGGGCGGCGTTGGCCACCGGCGGAAGCGCCGGCAGCGGGCGCGGCGGAGGTTTCGTCAGTCATTGCGAGGCCTCCCTTTCTTAAAACTGAGGTGCGTCATCGCGGCGTTCGCGGTCGCGATCGCGGCGGGCGAGAACCGGTGAGAGCTCAAGGTCGAGCTCTTCGACACGAATGGTCATGTAGCGCAGCACGTCTTCATTGATCGACAGCTGGCGTTCCATTTCCTTGACGATGTCCGACGGCGCGTCGATCGACAGGAGGGAATAGTGACCCTTGCGGTTCTTCTTGATCCGGAAAGTGAGGTTGCGCAGGCCCCAGTATTCGATCTTGGCGACTTTTCCGCCGCCTTCTTCGATGAGGTGCTTCAGCGTGTCGTTCAACGCTTCGGCCTGCTGCGGCGAGATATCCTGCCGCGAAATAACGACGTGTTCGTATAGTGCCATGTGTCCTCTTCCGTTGTGGAGGGCGGCGTGGCCGTCGGCGGAAGTCCGACAGTCACGATGGATCTCTGGCGCGGCGGGCAGGACGTTTCCGACCTGATTGCGCTCCGCGAGAGACCGCCTTCCGTGAAGAGGCGGGCAGTTAAGGGAAAACCCCCGCTCGGGCAAGGCAATTCGGCCGCGCCAGGTGACCTGCGCCGGGCCGGGAGCGCCTAACGTTTGGTTTTGAAGGCCTTCACCGCGCCAAGCGTCTGGGCGACATGTTCGGACGGGTCCAGCTTGGAATAGGTGTGCAGGACGTCACCCTTGGGCGAAATCACGTAGGACCTGCGATCCGACCAATCGGGTCTGGCAGCCAGGACCGCGTCATATTGCCGGGCGATTTTGGCACCCGGGTCGGCGGCCACCGGGAACTTGCCGGAGCA
>JANORH010000223.1:0-1914 GCA_031415215.1 Alphaproteobacteria bacterium
CGTGTATCGGCCCTCGAGGCTAAGACCCAGATACAGACTGGCACTCCGCAACGGCTCACCCACACCTGCCCCTGCGGCCTTGATCGCGGGCAGAACGACCGACGCCGCTGGACCGACCCAGGTCAGGGCGTTCAGCGCGTACAGCCTCACGGGAACGCCGTCGAGGGCCAGGAGAGTCTCCATCGCGCGAACCCCCTCGACCGCCTCACCCGCTGCGCACAACGCCTCCGCCAGGGCGACGCGGACCTGGGGCGATGGCTCGGCTTGCAGACGGGCGCGCAAGTCTTCCACGGCAGGGGCGGCCTCGGCACCGAGGATCACCAACCCTGTGGCCGCCCAGTAACGGATCACCTCGTTCGGGTCCCTGATCGCCTGTCGAAAAAGGCCAAGGTTGGCAGGTTTTCCGGCACCGGCCGCCGCCGCCAGCGCCATGATCCGCGCCAGAGGATAGGCACCCGGAACCCGGGTTGCGTCGAAACCCTCGAGCGGCGAACCCTCAGGGATGAAACCGTTGTCATTCAGTGCCAGCATGTGGCCGTTCAGCGCACGCCGAAGGCGGGTCAACACCGAACGCTGCGCGGGCTCGGCCGCCAGATTGGTCAGCTGGTCCCGGTCGCGGGAGAGATCGAACAGCTCCTCGAACGGTCGGGGTCGCCAAAACGCCTCCTGCGCCGCCGGGGCGTTCCCCTTGCGATGCGAAGCCTCCCAGGCCTGATATCCCTTGGCCTGCCAGGCATAGGCCTGATTTTGACCTGCTGGCCGATGCGGCATGTAGTTGCGGACGTATCGATAGTGACCGTCAGTGACGGTGCGCACCATGTCGTACCGCTCATCCATTCGGTTGCGCATGCCAAAGGCATAGTCGACGCCGCGCCTGGCGCGTCTGGGAAACAGCGGGCGACCCTGCATCTGCAGCGGCTGTGGGGCCCCCGCCAGCGCCAGGACCGTAGGCGGCAGGTCGATGAAGCTGACCGGCGTCTCTACCACCCCGCCGGCCTTCACAGGTGCCAGGTGCGCCCAGCGCGGCGGGAACCGCACGATCAGGGCGCACCGTAGCCCCTCCTCGTAGCAGTAGCGTTTGCTGCGCGGCAGCGCGCCGCCGTTGTCGGAATAGTAGAAGACGATGGTGTTGTCGGCCAGGCCATCGACCTCCAGCTCGGCCAGCCGCGCCGCCAACTGGCCGTCCAGTCGCTCCATCAGATTGTAGTAGCTGGCGATGTCACTGCGGACGTCCGGCAGATCCGGGAGATAGGCCGGAACCCGCACCATTTCCGGTGCCACCCGTCCGGGTGTGGACCTGAAGAGGCGGCTCTCGTGGGTGGTCTCGTGATTGAAGATCGCAAAGAACGGAGCTCCCGTCGGCCGCTGACGCCAATGCGCGTCGCTCCCTGACCTGTTCCAGATCTTCGCGGCATCGATGGCGCAGTTGTAGTCGGTCTTCGCGTTGTTGGTGCAGTGATAGCCGCGATCCCGCAGGAATTCCGGCGTTGTTCGCCAGCCCGCTGGCAGTCTCGAGACCGCCCGCATCTGGTTGGCCGGGGCGTTGGATTCTGCATGAGCGCCCGTAATCAGGGCGAACCGTGACGGCGCGCAGACCGGGGCCGTCGAATAGGCATGACGGTAAAGCACCCCGTCTTTCGCGAGGCGGTCAATCGTCGGCGTGTGCGCCACGGCGTCCCCATACCCGCCAATGAAGGGATTATTGTCCTCACTGACCAGCCAGAGGATGTTGGGGTACTCGACGGTGGAGGCACTTGCACCTGCTGCGGCGGCTAAGCCGGCTGCCACCGCGCTCCGTCGGGTCAGGTCAGTACTGCGTTTGCGCCGGTCCGATTTCACGATTTGCCCTTCCACACGGCATCTGGAATTACGGTAACCTCCCTAACCCCACACCGGAAACACCCCGCACACCGC
>JANORH010000224.1:0-10660 GCA_031415215.1 Alphaproteobacteria bacterium
GACTACGACGCGATCAAGGTAAAGTTCGCTGAAGCCCGCGACACCCGGCTGAAGTACCGGCCGCAGGGCACGGCGCAGTACACCTCCGACCTGACCGGCGATCTGGCGAGGTACGCCATTGATCCATACGCCGACGACGGCGCAGAGCGGGCTCCGATCTCCGACCACGTCGAATGTCTGTTCATCGGAGGCGGGTTCTCGGCGCTGTTGACGGCGGCCCGGCTGCGCGAGCGTGGGGTGACCAGTATCCGGATCGTCGAGCGCGGTGCCGATGTGGGGGGCACCTGGTACTGGAACCGCTATCCTGGCGCTGCCTGCGATGTGCCGGCCTATGACTATCTGCCGTTGCTGGACGAGATGGGCGTGGTGCCGCCGCGCCTCTACGCCAAGGGACCGGAAATCTTCGCCCACTGCCAGGCGATTGCCGAACGCTATGACCTCTATGGTCTGGCGGTATTCCGCACGACGGTGACCTCAACCACCTGGGATGAGACGGCCAAACTCTGGCGCATCGGCACCGACCGGGGCGACGCCATGACCGCGCAGTTCGTGATCTGCGCCAACGGCACCCTGTCCAAACCCAAGCTTTCGAGGATTGAAGGGATGGCCAGTTTTGCGGGTCACTCTTTCCACACCTCCCGCTGGGACTACGCTTACACTGGCGACGACCTCTCGGGCCTGAAGGACAAGGTGGTGGGCATCATCGGCACCGGAGCCTCGGCGGTGCAGGCGATCCCGCGTTTGGCCCGGGCGGCCAAGGCGCTCTACGTCTTTCAGCGGACACCCTCGTCCATCGACCTGCGCAACGACCGCCCCACCGACCCGGATTGGCAGGCTCGGCTCCAGCCCGGCTGGCAGGCCAAACGGCGGGAAAAGAATCTGCGGGGCCGTGAGCTGCCGCCCGAAAAGAAGGCTGAGATGGCGGCCCTGTCGCGCGCGGACAAGATCCAGCGTCAGGAGAACGACAACATCGACCACATGATGCGTATCCACCGGCGCGTCGACGAGATCGTTGAGGACCCTGCCACCGCCCAGGCGTTGAAGCCCTGGTACATGTTCATGTGCAAGCGGCCCTGTTTCGACGACGATTATCTGCCCGCCTACAATCGTGACAACGTCCATCTGGTGGATACGCAGGGCACGGGGATCACCGAGATCAACACCCGGGGCGTGGTGTTCGAAGGCCGAACCTATCCCGTCGATGTGCTGATCTACGCCACCGGGTTCGAGGTGCAGAAGACGGGGATCTACAATCAGATCCGTGGCCGCAAAGGTCTTGAAATCAATGAGACCTATGCCGACGGGTTACGCACCTTGTTCGGCGTCCATACGCACGGCTACCCGAACCTGTTCATCATGGGCGGCTACCAGGCCTCGTTCCAGTTCAACCTGACCTTCATGCTGCAGACCCAGGGCGACCACATCGCCCAGTGCATCGCCTATGCCCGTGATCACGGGCACGCGCTGATCGACGTCTCGCCGGAGGCTGAGGAATGGTGGGTGCAGGAAGTGATCAGGCATCGCGGCAAAACCAGCCGCAACATCGACTGCACGCCCGGCTATTACAATTTCGAAGGCGAGTTCAATCGCCGCCAGGATGGCAACTACAACGGCGGGTTCGCGCAATATTTCGCACATTTGACCGAAGTGCGCGGAGAGATCGGCAAACACTTCCAGTTCGAGTAGGAGATCGGCACCGCGCCGCACTCTGAATGTCTACCGGGTGCCCAGGCACCGCTGCCGCTACCCGATGTCTCATGCCAAGGAATTCAACCTATGACCGCCAGCCGTCAGATCCACCTCATCCGCCGCCCGAACGGTGTCCCGGTCCAGTCCGACTTCGCGGTGGTCGAGGTCGACACGCCCGATGTGGCGGACGGTCAGGTCCAGGTGCAGAACGTACTGATGTCGGTGGACCCCTACATGCGGCCCCGGCTGACCGCCGACCAACCGTTGGATGTCCCCATGATCGGCGGCGGTATTGGCCGCGTGGCACAGTCACGCAATCCACGCTTCAAGGAAGGTGATCTGGTTCGTCACGGGGCCGGGATGCAGGAGCTGTTCACGAACGACGGCAAGGGGATGCAGGTTCTGATGCCTGACCCGGCGCTGTCACTCACCGTTTACATGCACGCTTTGGGCGGCACCGGGATCACGGCCTACGGCGGTCTGCTGGAAACCGGCGCGCTGAAGGACGGCGAGCAGGTATTTGTCTCCACGGCTGGCGGTGCCGTGGGCTCGGTGGTTGCCCAGATCGCCAGGATCAAGGGTTGCTACGTGGTGGGCTCCACCGGGACTGACGACAAGGCCGCCTGGCTGAGGGACGAGGTCGGGATCGATGCCGTCATCAACTACAAGACCCAGCCGCTGGCCGAGGCCCTGAAGGCGGCCACACCCAAGGGCATCGACGTCTATTTCGAGAACGTCGGCGGCGGTCATCTGGACGCCGCCCTGCCGCGCATGAACGTCCGCGGCCGCATCCCGGTCTGCGGCATGATCTCCACCTACAACGGCGGCGGCGATGGAGTGAAAAACCTGTTCAACCTGATCTATGGCCGGGTCCGCATGGAGGGCTTTGTGGCCAGCGACTTCCCGCACCTGCAGGCGGCTTTCGTGTCGGACATGACCGGCTGGCTCAAGGATGGCCGCGTCAAGTACCAGGAGACCATCCTGGACGGCTTCGAGCGCGCACCCGAGGGCCTGATTGGCCTGTTTTCAGGCCTCAACAACGGCAAGATGCTGATCCGCGTGGCGGAATAATCCTGGTCGACCTCACGACGATCTGACGTCTCATGGCGGGGGGACCCGCCAGTCGGTTGCGGTCGCGGCATAGAGGCTCACCAGATCGACCAGTTGCTGCCCCCGGGATCGGGCCGCGACCCGGCGAGCGCGGTTGACCTCCTGCTGGACCTCGATCACCTGCCGCATCGTCGCCCCGCCCTGAGCGTAGGCGGCGTGGGCGGTGCGGAGCGTGGCCTCGGCTGCTGCCAGCGAGCGCAAGTCCGCCGCGTGGGTCTGACTGTCGGCACCCAGGTCGGACAGGCCGTCACTGACCTGAATGAAGGCGCGCAGGACCATATGCTGATAGCGAGCCAGGGCTACGCGGGCCTCGGCCTCGGCTGCGCGTTGCCGTGCTTTCAGGGCGCCGCCATTGAGGATCGGCGCGGTCAGGCCCGAGAACAGGTTCCAGCCGCTGCCGCTGTAGCCGAACAGACCCTCCGGTGTCGTTGCCGTCTGGGTCAGGGTGGCGGTGAGCTGGATGTCCGGATACCGGTTGGCTTGCGCGACGCCGATGGCGGCGGTGGCGGCGTGCAGTTCGGCTTCAGCCGCCAGGATGTCGGGCCTCTGGCGCAGCAGGGCGGATGGCAGGACCAGCGGGATCTCAGACGGCGCGCTGATCTTCTGCAGGTCGAAATCGGGCGCGGTCCACGTTCCCGGTGCCCGACCGACCAGTAGGGCCAACTGGTGTCGGGCGGTGGCCATATCTCGCTGCACGGGCGGCAACGAGGCCTCGCTGTCGGTCATAAGTTTATAGGCCGTCGCCGCGTCGGACAGAGGCGCGCCACCCTCGGCATAGGCGCGCTTGACCATCTCGAAGATCCTGCGATCGTCGGCGATGACCGCCTCGATAGCGACGATCTCGGCTTGCAGGGCAGCGATCATCATGGCTTGTCGCGCGACATTGCCGGAGAGGGTCAGATAGGCGGCTTCGGCCTCCCGCCGGGCGACATCGGCCATGGCACCAGCCCGCTCTGTCGCGCGCCGACCGCCGCCGAACAGATCAAGATCATAGCTGACACTGCTGCCTATCGAATAAAGGCTGATGGTCGGCGGCGTGAAATTCGAGAAGCCGAACAGTCTGGAATTGATTCGCGTGCGGCGGGCGCTAGCGGTCAGGTCCGCCTGAGGTCGCTGTTCACCACGCGCGATGGCCTGCTCGGCCTGCGCGCGCTCCAGCGTGGCGTTGGCCTCGGCGACGGTGGGGCTGTTGGCGAGCGCCAGGCTGATGACCTCATTCAGCTCCTGCGATTGAAAGGCCAGCCACCAGGCACCCGCGACCCTCGCCTGGGCGTCCAGCCGCACGTTGGCCGGGACCGGATCGCCGGGCGCTGCATAGCCACTTGCCTCACCGGCAGGAGCGGATGGTGAGGTGAAGTCGGGCCCAACCGTGGTGCAGGCACCCATCATCAACGCCAGCAAGATGACCGGAGGCGGGAGGCGCGCCACGTTAGCGAGCCGGCATGGCGGAGGTCGCGTGCAGGGCAACCTTCACCTTCACGGACAAGCCGGCGGCCAGGTCCTTCGGGGGTTGATCAAACTCGATCCGCACCGGCAGGCGTTGCGAGACCTTGACCCAGTTGCCGGTGGCGTTCTGGGCGGGCAGGGCTGAAAACGCCGAGCCGGTTCCGGGCGAAAAGCTGGCCACGCGGCCCTTCAGGTCAGCATCCGGTCGGGCGTCGATGGTGATGTCGACCGGTTGACCGACTTTCATGGCGGCCAGCTGATCTTCCTTGAAATTGGCCTCGATCCATGGCTGGCCGGACAGCAGCCAGAATGCGGTCTGCGAGGCATTGAGATAGGTGCCGATCGGCATCTGCTGCACGCGGGCCACCACGCCGTCGGCGGGCGCCACAATGGTCGCGTCGGAGACCGCGTTCTGCGCGCGGTCCAGCTGGGCCTTGGCCTGCATGACCGAAGGCGCTGCGTCCGCGCCCAGTTCGGGGTCGCCGCCCAGCGCGGCCAGCGCCTGAGCGGCCGCCTGTTCTGCAGCGGCCATCTGCTGGCTGGCCAGTGACGCCGTGTGGGTTGCCTGATCGACCTGTTGCTGGGAAATCACGCCGACGCCGAACAGCCGGCGCAGGCGTTCGGCCTCTCTGCGGGAATAGGTCAGGGTCTCACGCGCGGCCTGAACGTTGGCGACCTGCAATCTGTACCCGGCGCGCTGGGCACCGATCTCCAGCCTCGCGGCCGTCAGCTGCGCGGCGGCGGCCTGGGCGCTGGCCTGGTTGTCGCGGGCGTCAAGGCGGAACAGCACCTGGCCGCGTCGCACAACCTGATTTTCCGTGACGTAGATCTCGATAACCCTGCCACTGATGGCGGGGGCGACGGGCGCCTTGGCGATCTGGACATAGGCGTCGTCGGTGGTCTCAAACCGCCCGCCGGTGAGGATCACATAGGCCACTACAGCGGCGATCAGCACGGGGCCGGCCAGGATCAGGATCCAGCGCCAGCGTCGAGCTTTAGGTCTGGTCTGGCTTTGTACTGTGGCGGGGTCGACGGCTGCGTTCATTTTCCCGACTCTTCGTCCGGTGTTTCGATTTTCATCTCGACCAGCCGGGCCCGCAGGCGGGTCAGGCTCAATTGGAGCTGTTTCAGTTCCGCCTCCGAGAAGTCCTGAAAGTACGCGTCCTGGAGTTCCGCAGAAGTCTCGAACATCCGTGGCAGCAGGTCACGCGACAGGAGCGTCAGATGGACCCGCCACTTGCGACGGTCGGTCGGGTCAGCACGGCGCTCGACATGGCCGCTCTTCTCCAGCCGGTCGATGGTTTCGCCGAGCGCCACACGGCTGATCTCGAGGCGTTGCGCCAGGGCTGCCTGGGTCTGGCCGTCCTGACGGGAGAGCCAGGCGATCACCCGCCAGGTCGCTGTGGTCAGCCCCATCTTCCGCATGCGTTGGTCAAAGGCCATTCGCAGCAGGTGGGTGACGTCGGCAAGGCCGTACCCGATCTCGATGCGGGCGTCTGCGCCTTCGCGCATTGCGGCTTGTGGATCGCTCATTTTTGCCGGCTTTTCGTCAGGACCCCATAGCCAGTGAATGTAATGCACCTTATCGTCAAGTGCCTTGCCGGTAGTAAACGATTGCGGCCTGAGGCGCGCCTGATGATAATTTGAGGACAGTCCGTGGCCACGGCGCAGGACATCAAGAACCGGATCCCGATCACCGGCGCCCTGATGATGGCGACGCTGATGAACACGCTGGATTCGACCATCGCCAATGTGGCTCTGCCGCATATCCAGGGCAGTGTCTCGGCGGCGCAGGACCAGATCACCTGGGTGCTGACGTCCTACATTATCGCCACGGCGATCATGATCCCGCTGTCCGGCTGGTTGTCGCAGCGCATCGGCCGCAAGAAGATGTTTCTGTTCTCGATCGCGGGCTTCACTCTGGCCTCCGTGCTGTGCGGCACGGCGACCAGCCTGCCCCAGATCGTCATCTACCGCCTGATCCAGGGAGCCGCCGGGGCGTCGTTGATGCCTCTGTCCCAGGCCGTGATGCTGGATCTCTATCCCCAGCGGTTGATCCCCAGGGTCATGAGCCTCTGGAGCGCTGCGGTGATCCTGGGGCCGGTGCTTGGCCCAACCCTGGGCGGCTGGCTGACCGAGACCTTGAACTGGCGCTGGGTGTTCTACATCAACCTGCCCATCGGCATTCTGGCCTTCCTGGGCATCCAGGCCTTCATGGCCGATGACGCAGGAGGCCGACAGAGGCCGTTCGACTTTCTGGGGTTCGGATCCCTGGTGCTCTTCGTCGGCAGTTTCCAGTTGATGCTGGACCGGGGTCCCAGCCTGGACTGGCTGGACTCCCGCGAGATCCTGATCGAGGGCGCGGTGATGCTGGCTGGTCTCTATGTGTTCATCACTCACAGTGTCACAACCCGGAATCCGTTCTTCCATCGCGATCTCAGCCGGGATGCAAACTTCGTCGGCTCGGCCGTGTTCGGGTTCTTCATCGGCATCGTGCTGTTTTCGTCCGGCGCGCTGCTACCCTTGCTGATGCAGAACCTGCTGGGCTATTCGGCCTTGCAGAGCGGGTGGGCCAGTATGCCGCGTGGTCTCGGATCGCTGATCGCCTTCCTGGCTGTACCCCTGCTGGTCTCGCGGTTTGGCGCGCGCCAGGTTCTGACCGTCGGCGTCCTGATCTCGGCCTATGCCCTTTGGGAGATGAGCCACTTTGACCTGACCATGACAGCCGGGCCGATCAAGGTCACCGGCTTCCTCCAGGGGGTTGGCACCGGCCTGATGTTCGCGCCGCTCAGCACCCTGGGTTACGCCACCCTGCGACCCAACCTCCGCGTCGAGGGGACGATCGTCGCCACCATGTCACGGACCCTGGGATCCAGTGTCGGAATCTCCGTCATCCAGGCCCTGCTGATCAACAACAGCGCCCTGGCCCACGCGCGGCTGACGGAGCGCATCGTTCCCGGAGACCCCGTCGTCACGGGTGTGCTGCCGCCGATGCTCGATCCGTCCACCACCGCAGGCCTGCAAATGCTGAACGCTGAGGTGACCCGACAGGGTGCCATGGTCGGTTATGACAATGTATTCGGCTGGCTCGCAGTGGCTGCGCTGATGATGCTGCCCATGGTCCTGATTATGCGGTCGCCTCCACCGCAGACGGCGGACCATGAGGTGACGCCGGATTAGGCGTCCGGCGCGATCAGGGGGCTTTCGTCACTCCACGGCGGTTCGTAAAGAAACGCCATGAACTCACTGACCACCCACGCCATGCCCCTAACCCATGTCTCCCCCGGACGTTGGACCACGATCGCCGGTCCCGAGTGGAGCAATCCCGGCGGCGGGCTCTGGGGTGGCTATGCCATTGGTCTCTTTATCCGGGTGCTGGAGGCGGAACCCGACGCGGTGGGCGAGGCACTGTCCCTGACCCTGACCTATGCCGCCGGCTTGCCGTCGGGCGCGCTGGACATCCGCACGCGGCGCCTCAGACAGGGCGGCTCCATCGGTGTGTGGGAGGTGGAATTGCTGCCGGCCGGGTCCGACCAGGTGGGTGTGCACGGCATCGTCACCCTGGCCCGGAGGCCCATCACTCCACCTTTTGCGTTCGCGGCCATGCCCGACGCGCCTGACCCGCAGACCCTGCCCAGCCCGATCATGGACGGGGCCTCGCAACACTACGGCGCGTCGGCGTTTGAACGCCGCACCCTTGAGGAATTTCCACCCCAGGTCAGCGGCGATTCCCGCACCCTGGCCTGGGTGCGGTCGCGCGCCGGTCCGATGGACAAGGCCATGCTGGGCATGGTCACTGACAACTCTGCACCGCGCGCCATGTACGCGCTGGGTCGCACGATCATGACCACCACCTTGACGCTGACGGCCTATCTGCACGCGACCGCCGAGGAACTGGCCGCCATCGGTAACGACTTCATCCTGGTGGAGTGCGAGGGCCGGGTCGGCGGCGGCGGCGCCTCGGACGAACGCTCCAGCTACTGGAGCCGCGACGGCCGCCTGCTGGCCACCAGCGAGCAACTGGCCTGGTACCGGTCAGCGCCGCGCAGTTCGCCGGAGTAGGGCGGAAACCCTACGATGTAGTTTGTCACCAACTCCGACAGGATCACCCGCCGATGACGTTTCGATTGGGGCATGAACTCAACGATTCTGAACTGCCGCCTTGGGCCAGTCCGGCATGGCGATCTTGACCGGCGCGCCAGCATCCGTGGTGGCCAGATGCAGCAGGAAGCTGGCGATGCCTGCCGCGCCCTGCATATAGCCGGTCTGGGCCTGCAGGAATTCCGGCCGGTCGCGGTGTTCGGCGTGGTGCCAGGCCCGGCCGGTGTCTGTCAGTTCGGAGTTGGCGACGATCACGTCGGCGCAGCGGGCCGCCAGATCGCGGTAGGCGGCCTCGCCGGTGCGGGAGGCCATCAGTAGGGCGAAGTCGCCGACGCCCGCGTCACCGCAGCATTGGCCGTGGTTGTTCCAGAAACCTTTAGACCGGGTTTCGGGCGCGCCGGTGGAGATCAGGCCGTCAACCAGGGAGCGTGCGGCGTCGAGCCACTGGCTCTCCCCCGTCACGTCGTACAGTTCCAGCAACAGCCGACCGGTGCCGGCAGGCCCATGACAGGCCCCCAGATAGAAGATCGGTTTCCGGGCTTCCTCCGTGTGGCAGACCAGGCGGCCTGACGGTCCGGCTGCCGTTGCGCGGCTCATGGTGTAGCGCGCGGCCTCGCGCGCGGCGTCCAGATAACGGGCCTCGCCGGTGGCGCGGTGAAGCTGAAGCAGGAAATAGCCGACGCCAGCGCCGCCATGGGCAAAGTTCGGCGCAGTGAACTCAAACGGCATGTCGCTCATCATCCGCCAGCGCAGCCCGTCGGGATCCGTCTCGGAGACTTCAAGCAACCGCTCGCCGACCGCAATGGCGTGGTCGAGGGCGGCGGGGTGCAGCGCTTGTTCATGGGCGTAGAGCAGGATCAGCCCCGCTCCGGCAGCCCCCACCGATTGGTCATAGATTTCCCGGTCGCCCTTCAGGCCGGTGATGTCCGAAAAGGGCATTGGCTCGATCCAGCCGATCCCGGCACCCAGTTTTGTGGCCTGGCTGTGCAACCGGTCGAGGCACATGGCGGCGGTGGCGCGGAAGTCGTCGCGACCACTCGCACGCGCCAGTTCGTTGAGCGCAAAGGCATAGCCCGGCCAACCGGTCGAAGGGCTGACGGACAGCCAGTCCTTGCGCTGCAGATAAGTCTGAACCTCTTCACCGGCAGCGATGGCCTCGGCCAGCGCATCGTCGTCCTGCCCTGCCGCATGCAGCTCCAGCAGCAACAGGATGATGCCGCACGAGCCATGATAGAGACTGTAGTCTGACCTGGCATCAGGCGCGTCATTTCGCCGCCACTTGGCGCGTCCGTCGATCTTCTGGGCACGGATGAACCGGGCCGCCTCAAGCGCGGATGAAAGGTGGGTGTTCATGGCGGCGTTCCTCGGTTCCCTTGGCAAACCCTAGACCTAACTGACCGCGACGCCCATCATGCTTGTGGCCTCCTCGTGCCAGTCCTTGCGGGTGCGGGCGTAGAGCAGGCAGTCGGCGGGGTCACCGTCCCCGAAGCCGGAACTGCGCAACAGGCCTTCGCGGGTGAACCCGCAGCGCTCGGCCAGCTTCCAGGACGCGGTGTTCCAGGCCTCGATGATCAGTTGCTGGCGGTAGATTGCCGGGCGCTCGGCAAACAGCAGATCGGAAAAAGCCCGCACGGCCGGCGGCGCCAGTCCTCGCCCGCGGTTAGCCGGGTCGTGCAGAATGTAGCCCAGCTCGAGCCCGTGGATGCACGGTGCGGCGCGATAGAACTGGCAGGTGCCGACCAGCTGGCCGTCCTCGATGATAGCCACAGCACCGGCGTCCTCGGTCCAGAAACCGGTGGCCCCGAAGGCGGCGCGCAAGCCTGATGGCTCCGTCAGCGGCTCCTGGATCGAGACAGTGAACGGAAAGCGGGCAATCTGGCCGAGATCATCGGACTGGATGCGGCGGAGGGTGGCGGTCATGGGGGCTCCCGGCGGGTTCACGCGTGTGGCCGGTCGTAGCGGCGGGGTCGCAAAACACCAAGGCCTGCCGTCGGACCTGACAGACGCCCATTTTCGCGGCAGGATGCGATCCATGACCCTGCTCACGCTGCCTGCCCAACCCGCCGACGTGTCCTGGCCGACGACAGACTGGCCCGACGGGTCACTCCCGGTGGGCCTGGACAAGCCCCGGTTTGACGTCCTGATCAACGAGGCGTTCACCGACCCTGCCTCGGAGCTGCTGGGCGAGACCCACGCGCTGGTGGTGGTCCAGGGCGGGCGGGTGATCTTTGAACGCTACGGGGTGAAATCCGGCCCCGACGCCACCCAGCCCTCATGGTCCATGGCCAAGAGCATCACCCATGCGTTGGTGGGC
>JANORH010000225.1:0-2680 GCA_031415215.1 Alphaproteobacteria bacterium
GGCGCGCCACAGAAGCGGATCATGTCGTGGATGGTGTCGCCACTCTCCACGTGGCCGCCCGGCGAGTTGATAATCACCCGGATCGGTTTGTCGCTCTCACCGGCAAACGCGGTGATCTGGGCCGTGACCCGTTCTGCCAGACGCATGTTGATCTCACCGAAGATCAGCACGGTGCGGGACTTGAAGAGCGCGTTCTGGACCGGGCCCGTCGTCATGGGCATGTCGGGGGCGCTTTTGTCGTCCTCGTCGCCGTCTTCGTCGTCGAGGTAGCTAGTCCATTTGAGCATTGGGTCGCCCTGATCGTTCGCCGCAGACTCGCTGCAGCCGTGTTTCGTACCCTTGGAGTTATTGATCCCGACGCCGTCCGGCAAGCGGGCTGCGCAAAAACCATGGCCGCAGGGGGCGAATGTCCACCGATTTAGGCTGCGGAAGTTACTTCGGCTTGAATGCCAGCAGCGCATTGCCCGGTGCCTGGCCGAACATTCCATATCCGGAGCCGGACAACAGCAGTCCGTTCACCGCGACGATGGACGCCCCGTCGATAGAGCCCCCCTTCGCCGGAACACCGTTCAGGGTCTGGTAGTCGCGCAGGCTGTCATATTTCCACAGCTCCTGCCCGGTCCTGGCGTCGATCACGAACAGCCGCCCATCCAGACTGCCCTGTACCAGGGCGCCGTCGATCAGGGTCGGCGCGCCCGAGAAGCCAAACATCCGCTCACAGCGCGGCGCTTTCTTGTCGCGCCCGTTGGCGCAGTCCGGTTTCACCGAGTACTGCCACTTGATCGCCCCGGTATTGGCGTCGACGGCATACATGCCAGGCTGCAACGTTGGATCTATGGGCGGCCCGCCTGGTAGCGGACGACCGATCACCGCCACCGGCGCAAAGACGGTGTCGTTCTGGAACGCGATGCCCCAGTGGATGCCGCCGTTGGCCGTGCCCGTGCCGATATCGCGCCGCCAGAGCACCTTGCCGGTGTCCGGATCCAGCGCCCAGACCGTGCCTGACTTCTGGCCCGCAAACACCACGTCCTTACCGTTCGACAGCCGTCCCAGGATCAACGACGCGCCGAAGTCGACGTCACGGAACACGGTCTCCGGTGCCTTCACACAGTTGAACCGCCCCGGGGCCGGATTGATCCCGCAACCGGCGTTGTAGATATCGTCCGGCGTCGCCTGATGGCTCCACACCTCCTTGCCGTCCGACAGCCTGATGGCGATCAGCGCGTTGGTGTTGCGGTGGGCGGGCGGCGAGTTGGCCTCGCCCGTACCGAAATAGATCTGGCCGCGCTTCTCATCGACCACCGGCGAGTTCCAGATCGGTGCGCCGGACGGCCCGTACAGCATCTTGCCGTCGCCCCGGTCCCGGATCGGCTGCGCGTCGGGCATCGTGTCGTAGCGCCACTGCTGGGTGCCGGTCGCCGGATCCAGCGACAGGACAAAGCCGTGATTGCTACAGCAGGTCACCGCATTGTTGGCCGCCTGCATGATCTCGAACTGGCTGACGGGCACGATGATCCGGTCCTTCAGCACCCGGGGCGTACCCGTAGTCAGGGAATAGGAGTAGCTGGCGACATTCTTGGTCCAGATCGCCTCGCCGGTGCGGGCATCCACCAGATGGATCGTGGAATCCAGACCCGAGAAGGCCAGAACGGAACGGCCGTCGGCGATCACCCCATAGCCTGGGCTGCTGCGCAGCGGCGCACCACCCGGCGTGTTGTAGACCCACTTCAGGCAGGGTTTGGCCCTGTCGCTGACGTCAAAGGCGTACATGGCCGATGCCTCTGCCACCGGCAGAAACACCGTGTTGCCGACGATGGCCGGCTGGGCACGGATCATGGTGACATCCGGGAAACCGATCGACCAGGCCAGATCCAGCTTTGACAATCCCGCCTTCGTCAGTCCGGCCTGTTTCGCCGTCAGGGTCCGGGTGTTGCGGGCATCAAAGCCAAACGTCGAGACACTGGGCGCAGCCTTCAGATTGACCGGCGCCTTCGACGCCTCGCACATCATCGCCTTGCTCCAGCTGTCGAGCGAGGCCGTCGAACGACCGGTCAGGAAATTGATCAGGTCACCGCGATCCGTCTCGCTGAGCGCGGCGGCCTGGGCCTGCATCTTGCCCTTGGTCAGCGCGAAACTGAGCACCTGATAGCTCATGGCCGACAGGGTCGCCTTGGCCGGCGAGCGGGTCTGTTCGGGATTGTCATGGCAGGCGGCACAGTTGGCGCGATAGACCGCCTGACCGGGGTGCGGTAGTTGCCGGGCGGTGTCGTCCTGTGCCGCCGCCGCGCCGGCCAACGCCAGGCTCAACGCCAACGCCGCCGCCAGACCTGCAATAACCCGCATCCGCTTCCCCCGTCTTCGCCGCGGACTTCAATGGGCCGCGTGCCGTTGGAAGATAGGGTATCCTGCGGGTTCGTCCACTGCCGACGCCTTGACCGACAGGCAGGCTCCATCGCAAATGGCCCCAAACGTCAAACACGTGTTCGGGAGAGAAGCTGTGAGCCAGGTACTGGAAGCCCCCAAGGTCGGCGCAGGCGGGCTGTTCGACCTGACCGGCAAGGTCGCCGTGATCACCGGATCCTCCCGCGGCATCGGGCGCGCCATCGCCGAGCGCATGGCCGATCAGGGCGCCAGGGTGGTGATCTCGTCGCGCAAACCCGGCCCCTGCGACGAGGTCGCC
>JANORH010000226.1:0-2904 GCA_031415215.1 Alphaproteobacteria bacterium
GGCGCGCTGGCCCACGTCTACGGCTATGCGGTGGGCGTCGATCTGACCCGTCGCGACCTGCAGAACGCGGCCAAGGACAAGGGCTACCCCTGGGACGCCGCCAAGGGCTTTGACGAGAGTGCGCCGATCTCGGCCATCCGCCGCTGGAACGGCCAAGAGCCCATTGGTCGTATCTCGCTATCGGTGAACGGCAAGTCGAGACAGGACGCTGTGGTCGCCGACATGATCTGGAATGTCGCCGAGATCGTGTCGGAAGCCTCGAAGCTGTGGACGCTCGCGCCCGGTGATCTCATCTATACCGGCACGCCCGAAGGGGTCGGCCCGCTGTTACGCGGCGATCTGGTCGAGGGCGAGGTCGAAGGCGTCGGCAAGCTGGCCTTCCGCATCGTCTGATGGCGTTGACGCTTCACAGTGCCTGGCGGGCGACGGCACCTTACCGGGTTCGGATCGGACTGGCCCTGAAGGGCGCTGAGTACGACTACGCCGCCGTCGATCTGCTGGCGGGACACCAACACGAAGCTGCCTATCGCGCCGTGAACCCGCAGGGGTTGGCGCCGGCCCTGGACCTGGGTGACGGCCACATCCTGACCCAGAGCCTGGCGATCCTGGAGTGGCTGGACGAGACCCGGCCGCAACCGCCGATCCTGCCGCGCTCGGCCCTCGATCGGGCGGTCGTTCGCGCCATGGCCAATATCGTAGCCTGCGACATCCACCCCCTGAACAACAGCCGCGTCGGTCGAAAGTTGAAGGACCTGGGGCTCGACGACACCGCCGTTTCGGCCTGGATCACAGGCTGGATCACCGAGGGTTTCGACGCGCTGGAGCCCATGGTGGCCCGGCACGCTGGCATGTTCGCCTTTGGCGACAGCCCGACTATTGCCGACTGCTGCATTGTGCCGCAGGTCTATTCCGCCAACCGCTTTCAGCTCGACATGGCGGCTTGGCCCGCCATCGCGGGCGTGGCAGAGCGCACCGCCATGCACCCGGCCTTCGCCGCCGCCCACCCCAGCCGCCAGCCGGACGCCAAGCTCTGATGACGATGAACCTTGAAGACCTGAAGTCCAACAACCGCATCTGGGCGGAAGCGAAAACGGCGGTCGATCCTGGCTTTTTCAAGCGCCTCGAAGGTCAGCAGGCGCCCGAATATCTGTGGATCGGCTGCGCCGACAGCCGGGTGCCCGCCAACGAGATCGTGGGTCTGGACCCCGGCGAACTGTTCGTGCACCGCAATGTCGCCAACCTGGCCCCCCCACAGGATGCCAACTATCTCTCGGTGCTGCAGTTCGCTGTGGATGTGATCAAGGTGAAGCATATCCTGGTGGTGGGTCACTATGGCTGTGGCGGTGTCGCAGCGGCCGTGGACGGCCAGCGACGGGGGCTGGTTGACCACTGGCTGCATCCGATCCGCGAGGTGCACCACGAGCATCGCCACGAACTTGAAGCTTTGCCGGGGGACAAAGCGCGCTGGGACCGGCTGGTAGAATTAAACGTTATCCGTCAGGTCAAGAACGTCGCCTCCGACGTCTTCCTGCGGGAAGCCTGGGCACGGGGCCAGCCCCTGTCGGTTCACGGCTGGGTCTATACGCTGGGCACGGGGCTTGTGACCGACCTCAATGTCACGGTCACCGGACCGGCGGATCTGGCGCGCTTGTTGGACTGACAGGTCCGCCGCTCCTCCCATGCACCGCAGAGTGCGGGGGAGGAGGATCGACGCGAAGCGGCGAGACGGAGGAGGCGACTGAGATCGCCCCGGTTTTCTCGGTAGCTGGCCCCCTCCGTCGGCTTCGCCGCCACCTCCCCAGTCGTCTTCGCGACATGGGAGGAGCAAGGCTACGCCAGTTTGATCTCGCGCAGGCGTTCCTGAAGATAGTCGTCGGCGGTGATCCGGGTCGGGTACCGGTCCGGGTGCGCGGCATCGACGCAGTTGGCCAGGGTCTCGATCCGGTAGTCCGAATTGAAGTGCAGGAAGAACGGCGTGGAATAGCGCGGGAAGCCGCGACGCTCCGGGGCCGGGTTGACCACCTGATGCGTGGTCGATGGGAGACGGTGGTTACACAGCCGCTGCAACATGTCGCCGATGTTGCAGACGAGGCTGCCGGGCGGCGGGTTGATGTCGATCCAGCGACCGTCGTGATCCTTGACCTGCAGGCCTGCCTCATCGGCACCCAGCAGCAAGGTGATGACATTGATGTCTTCATGAGCGCCGGCGCGGATATGCGGGCCATCCCTTGGCACCGGCGGATAGTGCAGCAGGCGCAGAATCGAGTTGCCGAAGTCCACGGTCGGGCCAAAGAAGTGGCGGTCGAGTTTCAAGTAACTGGCGATTGCCTCCAGCACCTTCAGGCCCATCTCGTCCAGCGCGTCGTAAAGCCAGCCCACTTTGGCCTGAAACCCGGGCATCTCCGCCGTTGGCCAGACGTTGTCGGGCATGTGATTGCGGAAGCGATGGCCGGGCGGCAGGTCGCGGCCAACGTGCCAGAATTCCTTGAGGTCAAAGTGGGTGTGGCCCTTGGCCGTCTCGACGCCGAACGGCGTGTAGCCGCGCTGGCCCTGGACCGGCAGTTTGTATTTCAGCTTTTCGGCTTCGGGCAGGGCGAAGAAGGCCCGGGTCTGGTCAATCGCGCTCTCGATGCCGGTTTGAGCCATCCCATGGTCGGAGATTACCGCAAATCCCCAGCGCGCAAAGCTGTCGCCCAACTGCTGGGTAAAGGCGGGAAAATCCTTCGCGTAGAGATCGAAGGAGATCGGTTCAATGCTGTCCTGCAGCGATGGGGCCTGGATCATGCCGTCTCTTTACACCGGCGACTAGCCGGCCTCCAGCCGCCGCTTCGATGCGGCTACGGCATCGTTGTCTGCGTCCTGGGCCTCTTCCTCGGACAGTCGTTTCATTTCGGCGCGCAGCAA
>JANORH010000227.1:0-6391 GCA_031415215.1 Alphaproteobacteria bacterium
AGGCCGGTGAAGCGCGGCGTGACGCCGGTCTCGCCGCGGTTGTTGGCGATCTCGGCGATCCGGACGGCCAGCGGCCAGTCGTCGGAGACATTGTCCCAGTCGTAGCCGAGCCGGTTCAGCATCTCCAGCGACATGTCCTGATAGTCCTGCTCGCGACGCTCGGACCAGTTCACCCAGCCGGTCAGGGAGCCTTCACCGATGGGCTGAACCACTTTGAAGTTGAACTGTTGATGGCGCTGTTCGCCGTCACCCTTCCACTTCTCGGAGGTGTTGTAACCGTAGCTGAGATAGGCGCGCGCGCCGGTGGGCAGTGTCCCTGTGTCGACCCGCAGGAAGCCACGATACGTGTTGTCGCTGCCGGCCGTGCCAGCGGCCAGCCCGCCGAACTCTGTGCCCGGGTCGCGTGAACGGAACTTCAGCGTTCCGCCAAGGTTGCTGGAGGAGGCTGTGTCCAGAGCGCCTGCGCCTTGGGCAAGTTCCACGACGCCGACGTTCTCACCGGCGATGGCGCGGGAGATGTGCAGGCCGTTGTGGTTGCCATAGGTCATGTCGCCCAGCGGCACGTCGTCCAGGGTGAAGCCCAGCTGGTTCTGGTTGAAGCTGCGAATGGAGATCCGCGCTGACCATTCATAGGAGCCGAAGGGGTCGGCCGACTGGAAGTTCACGTTAGGGAGCTTTTCGACCAGCCGCAGGGGGCTGGCCCCGGGGGTTTCAAGGCTGAGTTCCTCGCCGGAGACCGTCTGCACCTGACGGGACTCGCCACGGCCAAGAACGACGATCTCATCCAGTGAAGTGCTCTCGACCGCGTCGGCTGCGGCTGCGGCTGCGGTGGCCGCGGTTTGTGCGTTGGCGGTGGTGGCGACGAACGACAGCGCGACAAGCGCTGTGCTGACCCAGAGTCTGTTTTTCATGATCTATCCCCTGCCCACCCCGTTGTGGGGCTCGACGGGACGGACCTATCAGGCGACCGTGACGGCCTGACCCAGGTTCAGTGACAGACACCCGTCACACTGATGTCGGTTCCGTTTCAATTATGAGTCAGGTCGAGTCGGGTCAGCGCGCGCGGTGAATCTGGGCCGACTCTTCGGCAAGGCTGCGGATTTCCTCAATGGCCTTTCGGGCCGGGCCCATCATGGCGTTGAAGGCGGTCTGGTCCAGGGGACCTGTGGTCACGTGCAGCCTGGTGTGACGGTCGCCGGGTTCGAGTTCAAACGTCTCCGAGAAGTTGTGGCGTTCGGCGCGCGGGTTGCCGTCATAGTCAAATCGCAACAGCCGGTCAGGTTGAAAGGTCGTCAGTTTGCCGCAGGCCCGCACCGTTCCGCCCGGTGCCTGCCAGGTGACCTTCTCGCCTTCTTTCCAGGATGTGCGGATCGACAGCCCGTCGACATAGGCTGACGCCCATTCCTTGACCAGTTCGTTGGTCGTCAGCACCCGCCAGACCTCGTGGGCCGGCGCGTCGATCTCAAGGGTGCACTTCAGGGTCTTCATCACGCCACTGGCTATATGTACCAAATACCTGGTGAGCCAGCACGTTCCCCTGAGACGCGATGTTGGGCGTAACGCATCGGTTGCAACCGTTAGCCAGGCGCTGTTTTTCACAAGTAGAGGTATAGTCAGACACGCTAAATCGCGTGAAAATTTCGACTATCATATTGAAATATATAATGATGTTGGGTTTTCAGGTGTGAAACCTGCGACGCAGCGTCGCAGGTGCGGGTTTTCGGCGTCAGCCGGTGGCCGCGAGGCGGGGTGCGGGACCGTTGGCTTCGCGGAGTATCTGTTCCATCGCATCGGCGGGCATGGGTCTGGCAAAGAAGAAGCCCTGCATGCGATCACAGCCGGCGGCGCGCAGGAACAGGGCCTGGGCCTCGTGTTCGACGCCCTCGGCGATGATGCGGACCCCCAGAGAGCGGGCGGCGTGCAGCATGGAGGCCACCAGTTTGGAGACACGTGCATCGCGACCGACGTCGTCGATCAGCGACCGGTCCAGTTTCACGGTCTGGATCGGCAGGTGCATGAGGGCGCGCAGGTTGGAATAGCCGGTGCCGAAGTCGTCGAGGGCAACGTTGATTCCGCGTGACGCCAGTCTCTCGATATGACGCCGGGCCAAGGCCATGTCCTGCAGCAGGAAGGTTTCGGTGATCTCCACGGTCAGCGCCGTGGCGGGCAGGGCGGTTCTGGCCAGCCGGCCGATCAGCTTGCGCGAGAACGCCGGGTCCAGCAGGTCGCGGGGTGAGACGTTGCAGGAGACCACTTCAATCAGGCCGTCAGCCACCCATGGCGCGGTCCGGGCGCAGGCCGCCTCGAAGATCGCCTCGTCGATGGCCCCGATCAGGCCAAGCTCCTCAGCCATCGGCACAAATGCGGCGGGTGACAGTAACCCCTGATCGGGGTGACGCCAGCGGGCCAGCACCTCCACGCCAACCATGCGGCCGGTCATGGAATCTATGATCGGCTGGAACCAGGGCTCGATCTCGCCGGCCGGGATGGCGCGGCGAAGTTCGTCCTCCAGCGTGCGGCGGCGCAAACTCTCGTTGCGAAGCTCGGCATCGAAAATGGAGCAACGCCGACCACCCAGCGTCTTGGCGCGATAGAGGGCCATGTCGGCAAACCGCTGCAGGTCGACGATATCCTGGGCATCGCGCGGATAAACCGCGACGCCGACCGATCCGCCCGGCGCGACGGTCCGTCCATAGATGGTCTGGGGCAGGGACAAGAGGTTGATCAGACTTCGGGCTCGGGCGGCGATGTCATGATCGTGGGTGACCAGCGCAAATTCATCACCACCGAGACGCGCCACCAGATCGCCTGGCCCGGCCTCATCGCGCAGCCGCTGACCAAGCTCGGCCAGTAGCTGGTCTCCAGCATGGTGGCCCAGGGTATCGTTCAGGACCTTGAACCGGTCCAGGTCGATGATGAACAGGGCGACGGAGCTGTCATGTTCACGCGCGAAGTCCAGCCGCTCGCTTAGCCCGGCAGTAAAAGCGCCACGATTGACCAGACCCGTCAGGGAATCGGTCTGGGCGAACTGCATCGTCAGCTCACGCTCGGCCTCAAGCTCCGCAACGCGCGCGGTGAGGTTCGACAGGCTTTGCGGCGAATTCGACACGGCGTGGTCTGTGGTCCCGATTGCGACCCTACTCTCGCCGATTGAGGAAAATGTCGGGTTAAGCGACAGGGTTTATGTTCGTTAGGGGTTGGGTGTGTCGGGGGGGGGGGGGCTGTCTCGTTACCCATAGAAAGTTCGTCATTACCCGGCTTGTCCGGGTAATGACCAGCAGGGAGGGAGAGGAGGGCACCCCTCTTTACGCCTTCGCGGGCTCCCCCGCAGGCTCCTCGATCTGGCCTTCCCATTTGGCGACGACGGCGGCGGCGACGGTGTTGCCGATGACGTTGGTGGCGGAGCGGCCCATGTCGAGGATGTGGTCGACGGTGAGGATCAACAGCAATCCGGCCTCAGGCAGGTCGAAATAGGCCAAGGTGGCGGCGATGACCACCAGCGAAGCGCGGGGCACACCGGCCATGCCTTTGGACGTGATCATCAGCAGGCCCAGCATGGTCACTTGCTGGGCGATGGACATCTCGATGCCGTAGACCTGGGCGATGAACAGGGTCGCAAATGTGCAGTACATCATCGACCCGTCCAGATTGAACGAGTAGCCAAGCGGCAGGACGAAACTGGCCACCTTGCGTGACACGCCCCACTGCTGGAGCGCGTCCAGGGTGCGTGGATAGGCGGCTTCGGACGACGCGGTGGAGAAGGCCAGCAGGGTCGGCTGGCGGACGGCGGCGATCAATTTCAGGGCACGCGGGCCGACGATCACCACGGAGGCCGTGATCAGGAGCGCCCAGAGGATGCCCAGCGACAGATAGAACCCGCTGATGAACTTCACATAGGTCCACAAAACCTCGATGCCCTGGGTGGCGATGGTGGCGGCGAGCGCGGCAAAGATCGCCAGTGGCGCGGTCTTCATCACATAGCCGGTGACCTTCAGCATGATGGCGGCGACCTGTTCGACCAGGGCCAGCACGGCGGGGGCCTTGTCGTCGATGGCGGCGACGGCAGTGCCGACAAACACCGAGAACACCACGATCTGCAGGATCTCGTTGTTAGCCATCGCTTCGACGATCGACTTGGGCACCAGGTGGGTGACGAAGTCGCGCAGGGTGAACTTGGCGGTATCGACGGCTGCGCCGGTGGCCGCGACGTCGGGCAGGGTCAGGTTCAGGCCCGATCCCGGCTGCAGGATGTGCACCATGATCAGGCCGATGGTCAGCGAGATAATCGAGGCACCAATGAACCAGCCCATGGTCTTGACGCCGATGCGACCGACCGCACCGGCGTCCTCCATGTGTGCGATGCCAGCCACCAGGGTCGCGAACACCAGCGGCGCGATGATCATCTTGATCAAGCGCAGGAAGACGTCGGTGATGATGGTCAGGTTGCTGGCGATCTCCTTGGCGCCATCGGCGGGCACGGTGACGTTGATGATCCAGCCGACCAGCACGCCCAGGATCATCGATCCGACGACAAAATAGGTGAAAAGACGATTCATTCGGACCCCAGGGGACGCACGTGAGCCCTGTTGTCGCGAAGAACGCGGGCGCCGTCCAGCACGACGGATTCGCTAGCGTCACACTGAGGCGCTATATTGCGTCGGATGAACAAGATGAAAGCAGCCGACATCGTTGATCGGCTAGAGACTGAATACCGCCAAAGCGTCGAGTCTCTCCGCACTGCCCTGAAGGTCTTTCTGGCCGGCGGTCCGCCACCGGACGCCGCCACCCGCCGCGATGGGGCCTTCGTTTACCCGGAACTGCGCCTGACCTGGCCGGAGGGGCGACCCTTTCCGCGCATCAGCCGCGCCTATGCCCGCATCGGATCGCCCGGTCGCTATGCGGTGACGGTGACCCGGCCGGAGCTTTATCGGGACTATCTGATCGAGCAACTGTCGCTGTTGCAGGAGGACTTCGATGTTGAGCTAGATGTGGGTCGCTCCAGCCAGGAAATCCCGTTTCCCTACGTGCTGGACCCGGCCGATCTGGCCAGGGCTGACGTGGGCTCGGTGGAAATCGCCCGGCATTTCCCGACCACCGAGTTGGCCTTCATCGGCGATGAAGTTGCCGACGGATCATGGGTGGGTGTCGGCGATGAAGCCCGTCCACTAGCCTTGTTTGACGGCCTTCGGACCGATTTCTCGCTGGCTCGTCTGGCGCATTATACCGGCACACCGGCGGACCACACCCAGCAGTACATCCTGTTCACCAACTATCACCGCTATGTGGACGAGTTCGTGAGCTGGGGGGCGGCGCAACTCAAGAGCGGCGGGCGTTATACGGCGCTGTCGGCGGCGGGGCATGTGCTGATCACAGCCGAGACGCCGGACCCTGAGGCGACGGTGGCGGCGGGAACCTGGCGCAAGCACCAGATGCCGGCCTATCACCTGATGGCGCCGGGCCGGGCGGGAATCACCCTGGTGAATATCGGGGTCGGTCCCTCCAACGCCAAAACGGTCTGCGATCATCTGGCGGTGTTGCGCCCGCAGGCGTGGTTGATGATCGGCCACTGCGGCGGCCTGAGGGGTTCGCAGAAGATCGGCGACTATGTGCTGGCCCATGCCTATCTGCGCGACGACCATGTGCTGGACAAGGTGCTGCCGCCGGAGATCCCGATCCCGCCGCTGGCCGAGGTTCAGGTGGCGCTGAACGGGGCCGCCGAGCGGATTACCGGCGAGACCGGCGATGTGCTGAAGCGGCGGTTGCGGACCGGCACGGTGGTCTCGACCGACGACCGGAACTGGGAACTGAAATACTCATCGAGTGCGCTGCGATTCAACCAGAGCCGTGCCGTTGCCATCGATATGGAAAGCGCCACCATCGCCGCCCAGGGATACCGGTTCCGGGTGCCCTACGGGACGCTGCTGTGCGTGTCGGACAAGCCGCTGCACGGCGAGATCAAACTGCCCGGCCAGGCCAACGCCTTCTACGACCGCGCCATCGCCCAGCATTTGCAGATCGGCCTGGAGGCGATCAACCTGCTGCGGTCGGAAGGGTCGCGGCTGCATTCGCGGAAGCTGCGTAGTTTCGACGAGCCGCCGTTCAGGTAGGCTGCGGCGCGACACCAAACGCGGCCACGAAGGCGTTGACCAGGTAGTCGACGAGTTCGGCGGGGCCGCCTGGCCGCACACGCTGGCCGCCCAGTTCGCCCTGATGCAGCATGAACAGCACGACCGGTGCCACCAGCCCCAGTGCGGCGTGGCGCACGTTGACGGGTTTGAGGTCGCCGAGCTCGATGTGGGCCTGAAGCCGGAGTTCGAACGCCTGTAGCGCGGGTTCGAGGATGGTCTGCAGATAATGCGGCCCTATTGTTCGGTGCAACAGGCCCTCCGTC
>JANORH010000228.1:0-7777 GCA_031415215.1 Alphaproteobacteria bacterium
CGACTTCGGGCGGGGAGATGAGGGCGTGCTGAGCGCGACCTTCGATCTGGACTTCCTCGCCACCCACCGCGCGGCCTGGGGTTTCTTCCGCGACCGCCGGCCTGACCTATATGGCGCGCTGACTCAAGGGCGCCCGGCATGATCGAAACCGAGCGCCTGATCCTGCGCGCGTTCCGGGAGGATGATCGCGCGCGCTTTGCCGCCATCAACGGCGATCCGCGGGTGGGCGACTGGCTGGGTGGCGTGATCGACCGCGCCGCAAGCGACGTAATGCTGGATCGGATCAACGCTCACATTCAGGATCTGGGGTGGGGTCTATTGGCAGCTGAACGGAAAGGCGATCAGCGGCTGATCGGCTTCATCGGCCTGTCGACGGTCATGGCAGACGCCCTGCCGGTGGGGCCAGCCATCGAAATGGGTTGGCGTCTGGCTCACGAGGCTTGGGGCGCGGGTCTGGCCACGGAAGGCGCCAAGGCCGCGCTCGCCTGGGGTTTCGCCCACATCGACACGCCCGAGGTTATCGCCTTCACCGCCCGGACGAACCTCGCCTCGCAGTCCGTCATGACGCGGATCGGCATGACCGCTGACCCGGCGCGCGACTTCGACCATCCGCGATTGGCCGAGGATCATCCACTGCGTCGGCACGTGGTGTTCGTGGCGCGGCGGGCGGGCGGCTAAAGCAGCGGGCAGCGAACGCCGCTTATCTGTCCGGATCGGTACCGGTCATCCGGCGAAAACCAAGGCGCGCGCGTTGGATTTGCCCGTCCCGTCCGGATCGGCTAGAAGCGGCGACCTCGCGCGCAGACCCCTGGAGGGCGTCGCAGCGCCCCGTCGTTTCGAAGGTTTTCAGATGGCCACGACCACACCGACCCCGCAGGGCCAGCTAACCGGCAATGTCCTGTTCTACTCCAAGCCCGAACCACTGGCCAAGGAGCTGCACAGCAAGCTTGGCGTGAAGCGCATGGATGGCCCCTTCGCCTTCGCAAAGGCCGGTCACGCGGTGCCGCTGACGGTCGGCGAGTTCCCGCTGGCCATGGTCACAGGGCCGATCATCTTCGTCGGCGACGAGAAGCTGCCGATCGCCGTCATGGGCCTGAACGCGGGTCAGAACATGTTCGTCAAGGACGACGGGATGTTCGAGGCGGGTATCTATGTCCCGGCCTATATCCGCCGCTATCCCTTCGTGTTCGCCAACGACGAGAGCGCCAAGCAAATGGTGCTGTGCATCGACCGCAACGCCGAGTTCGTCACCGACACCGACTATGACATGGCGTTCTTCGAGGCCAACGGCGAGCCGACCGAGTACACCAAGAACTGCATCGAGTTCTGCAACAACTTCGAGATCGAGCGCCAGCGCACGAACGGCTTCGTCCAGATCCTGAAGGACCTGGACCTGTTCGAGACCAAGGAAGCAACCTTCACCCCGCAGAATCCCGATGGGACACAGGGCGAGCCCCAGAAGATCGCCGAGTACTTCGGCGTGTCAGAAGAAAAGCTCAACGCCCTGCCCGCAGCCAAGTTCGTTGAGCTGCGTGACAACGGCGCGCTCGGCCAGATCTATGCGCACATGCATTCGCTGGTCGGCTGGGACCGCCTGATTGCCCTGGCGATGACACGCGAGAGCGAGGCGCAGCAGCAGACGCCGACGCTCAACAGCTAGGGCACGACAGCTTGAAGTGGATACCGGTTCAACCGTCCGTCGTGCTCTAGACAGGCGCTAGCCGCGCGAAAAGACGCTCCGCGTCAGGCAGGAAAATACCAGCCGCCCGGCTTCATCCAGCATGTCGTGCTGGGCGATGACGATGCCCTTGTCGTCGCCCACCGGATCCTTGGCCATCACGGTCATGCGGCAACGGAGCAGTTCGCCGGCGGGTGGATTGCGCATCCAGCGCAGCGCGTCGACGCCCAGCCGCTTGGTCTGCGGCCAGTCGGCCGCGGCCAGGGCATCCAGTTTCGACCAGATCGCGAAGACCATGGCATCCGGTGCACCGCGATCAGCGCTCCAGCCCGGCGAAAAGGCAGCGATGAAGGTGTCGAGAGCACCGGCGTCCACTGCCGTGACGCCCAAGGATACGACCTGGCCCATTTCGATGTCGTCAAAGGATGCGGGCACCAGACCTCCTGAACGGTCGCAAAACGCGATTCGCCGATCATGGCGGCCTGGGCGTTCAAGTCGAGCCCGCTTTGCGTCGGCGATCACCTACGCCATATAGCAGCGAAGCGGGTTCGTCGGCGCTGAGGTAAAAATGCGATTTCTGTTGGGTGCACTGTTCGCGCTGATCCTGTCAGCTCCGGTGCTGGCGCAGCCTGTCAACACCGGCCACCTGACCGCCGAGCTGGTCTCCGCGACCCAGGGTATTGCGCCGGGTCAGACGATCCACGTTGCCCTGCGCCAGACAATCCAGAAGGGCTGGCACACCTATTGGCGCAATGCCGGGGATTCGGGTGAGGCCACCAGGATCAAGTGGACCCTGCCCACGGGCTGGACGGTGTCTGACTTTACCTGGCCGACCCCGCATCGCCTGCCGGTGGGGCCGCTGGTGAACTATGGCTACGAAGGCGAAGTACTGCTGCCCATGACGCTGACCGCGCCGGCGGACGCCAAGCCCGGCCAGACGATCACCCTGCGCGCCGCCGCCGCCTTTCTGGTGTGCGCCGAGATCTGTGTGCCTGAAGACGCGGTTCTGACGCTTGCAATGCCCATCACCGCCACGGCGGCGCCTGCTGATCCGAAGTGGGGCGCGCGGATCACGTCAGTTGTAGCCGAAGCGCCAAAGCCGGCTGGGCTGTCGGCGGCGTTCGAAATCCAGGACGAGGCGCTGAAGCTGGCGATTACCGGCGTGGCGCTCAAAGGCAGGGACCTGGCCGGGGCCTATTTCTACCCCTTCTCAGGATCCGTGATCGACCACGCCAAATCCCAGGCGATCGAACGCGGGCCAGATGGCCTGACCCTCAAACTGGCGCCGGGATATGAGTTCCAGGGCGCGACGCCGCCAAAATTCATGGCTGGCATTCTCGCGCTAGGTGACAAGGCTTTTGAGATAACAGCCGCCGCCGGACCGCTTCCGGCCGGAGCCTCGGGTCTGGGGCCGCCACCCGCGCGGATAACCGCCCCGGCGGGCGCTGCAGACCTGGGTCTACTTTCGGCGATGCTGTTCGCCCTGATGGGCGGTTTGATCCTCAATCTGATGCCTTGTGTGTTCCCTGTGCTGGCCATGAAAGCCGCATCCCTGGCCAGCCATGGTGAAGATGCCGCCAATGCGCGCCGACAGGGCCTGGCATTTGGCGTCGGCGTGATCGTCACCTTCCTGGCGCTGGCGGGACTGCTGATTGCGCTCAGGTCAGCAGGCGCAGCGGTCGGCTGGGGCTTTCAGTTGCAGGATCCGCCGGTGGTCGCCGCCCTGGCCCTGCTGATGTTGGCGGTGGGGTTGAACCTCTCCGGAGTGTTCGAGATCGGCACCTCGTTGCAGGGGGTCGGTTCGGGTCTGGCCGCGCGCGGCGGCTTCGCGGGCTCGTTCTTTACCGGCGTACTTGCGGTCGTGGTGGCAGCACCCTGCACGGCGCCCTTCATGGGACCCGCCCTCGGCTGGGCGTTGACCCAGCCGCCTATCACCTCGTTGTTGGTCTTCCTGGGCCTTGGCGTGGGTTTCGCCCTGCCCTTCGTAGCAGTCGCTTTTGCCCCCGGCCTCTTGTCACGCCTGCCGCGTCCAGGTCCCTGGATGGATGTGTTCCGAAAGGCCCTGGCCTTTCCGATGTACGGGGCGGTCGCGTGGCTGGTCTGGGTGTTGACGGTTCAGGTAGGTGCCGATGCCGTGCCCCGTATCCTGGCCGCCGCGATCCTGATGGCCTTCGGAGCGTGGTTGTTTGGTCTGGCCCAACATCGCACGGCGGCGGGTCGCCCTGGAGTCTCGCTGACTGCCGCAGCGGGCGTCCTCGCCGTTACGGCCCTGGTCGGCGGAGCGTTCTGGCCTGGCTATACCCTGGCAGGAGACCCTCCGGTCGGGGTCGAAGCTGCCAAGCTGGACTACGAAACCTACAGCCCCGCCCGGCTGGCGGCTCTGCAGGCCGAGGGTCGACCGGTGCTGGTCAATTATACCGCCGCCTGGTGTGTGAGCTGTCAGGTCAATGATCGGGTGGCCCTGTCGACGAAGGCGGTATCGGAGGCCCTGGCACGCAACAACGCGGTCTATCTGAAAGCCGACTGGACCCGGCGCGATCCGCAGATCGCCGCCGAACTGGCGAGCTTTGGCCGCGCCGGTGTGCCGCTCTATCTGGTGTATGGTGCCAAGGGCGGTGCACCGGATATACTACCCGCGCTGCTGACGCCCGGCCTTGTGGTCAAGGCGCTGGATGCGGCACGGGTACGCTGATTATCGAAGCCGCAGCGCCAGCACGGTGAGGTCGTCACTGGGCTCACTGCCGGCCTCGAATGTCCGAACCGCAAACACGATCCGATCGAGCATTTCCGACACCGTAGCTGCCCGCGCCCCCTCGGATATCGCCGCCAGCGCCTGATCGCGACTGAACAGACTGCCGTCGGGGGCCTGAGCTTCGGTCAGCCCATCGGTAAAGGCTACCAGGATTTCGCCCCGCGCCAGATGATGGGTCTCGATCACATAGGGGAAGTCGTCGACCACACAGAGCGGCGGACCGCCCCGCAGCCGGACCTCACGGACCTCGCCGGTGGGCGTCGCGACCAAGGGGTTTTCGTGGCCCGCGCTGCACAGGTCCAGCCGTCCATCCAGATGCAGCACGCCCACGAGCAGTGACACCGCCATGGCCTGGCCATTGTCGCGCGACAGTTCGGCGTTGATTCCGGCCACCGCAGCCTCCAGGCTCATTTGCGGGCGCATCAGCAGGCTGCGCGACAGCGCCTTGGCCAGGGCCATGAAAAGGGAGGCCGGCACGCCCTTGCCGGTGACATCGCCTACCAGGAAGCAGAGCCGCCCGTCGTCGAACTCAAAAGCGTCATAGAGGTCGCCACCGACGCTGCGCGCCGGCTCCAGCACCGCGTCCAGTTCAACCGCGGCAGACACACGGGCCAACTCGGCCCGCGGCACAAGCATACCGGACTGAATGCCGGCGGCGACGGCCAGTTCTGTGGAGATCCTGGCGGCAATCACGCGCTCATCCTCTAGCGCCAAGCGCAGGTGGGCCTGAACGCGGCGGCCTTCTACGAACAACAGAACCACCATCACCGCCGATGCTGCAGCCGCCGGAGCCAGCATGGGCCAAGGGTCGATCAGCAGGTTGTTCTGAAACGCGATCCAGCTGCCGCAGAACGCTGCGGCGGTTTCGACGAGGGCACCCGAGATCACCAGCCCCATCGGGGCCCTGGGCACTCCGAACCAGGCCAACAGCACCAACCCGATCCCAACCGCCCAGGATAGCGGCACCCCCCAGCCGGGCACCTGCAAGGCCGCGCCTCGCAGGATCGCATCCACCGCCTGGGCCTGGATGAAGACCCCATAGGTCTCGGTATCGCGCGGCGTTGTCACCACGTCGGAGGTGCCGGCCGCGGTCAAGCCCACCAGAACAATGCTGCCCTTGAAGAGGTTGGGATCGCCGCCCTGGCGCAGGAGATCGACCGCCGAATGCGTTCGGTAGGGTACGCGTTCGCGCTGTGACACCTTGAGCGCCCCAGGCGAGGGGTCCGGCGGGGCCACCGCCAAACGCGGCTCGACGCGGCCACCGGCGTCTACAGGGACCCGGTGAGATCCGATCTGCAGGGCGTGCAGGCCGGCCTTGTCGCCTTCGAGCCTTATCGTGTTTACACCCTCGGCCACACGGACCAGCTCCAGAGCCAGGCTTGGCGAAAGAACGCCGGCAGGTCGGCCTAGCAAGGGCACACGACGGATGACACCATCAGGGTCCGGTGGCCCGTTGGCCAGCCCGTGGCCCAGAGCCGCGCCGTCCAGGATTTCGAGGTTGCTGACGAGGCCCGCATAGCTGGGGATTGCGGTCGGAACCGGACCTTCGAATTTGACGTCAGGCGGCAAAACGACCGTTGCTGGTTTGGCCGTGTCGGTCAGACCACTGTCGAAGGACTCCGCCCCGACCCCGGCCCGCGCCAGCACCACCGGCGACCGGCCCACCACACGGGCAAAAACGGCGTCCATCGACGGTAACCGCGAAATCTCGCTGGCGGAGCCTGCGGAAAGTTCTGGATACAGCCTGGCAAAATCCTGCGGCGTCTGGCGGTCGGCCTCGGCGAACAGGAAGTCGTAGCCGATCACCTTCGCCCCGCGTCCAGCAATCTCCTCTGTCAGGCGTGCCATCGTATAGCGCGGCCACGGCCAGCCGCCGACGGCAGCCAGGCTGGCGGCGTCAACAGTCACGACCTGAATCGTCGACGTCGAGTTCGGGGCGGGGGAGAACTCGTGGAAGGCGTCGAACAGAGGCTGGCGGAGTGCACCTCCTGCCGCCAACAGTCCAACCGCCATCAGAAACGCAGCGACAAGGCCCAGAACGCGGACGCGTAGCTGCACACCGCCATCCAGTTCGCTCAAGGGATCAGACGCTGACCTCAAGTCCGTCATAGGCGCAGATGACTTCCAGCGGCGACCGGTCGGCCCGGACCAGCTCTTCATAGCGGATCGTTTCGTTATGCATGCGCTGGATATCACCGTCCGAATAGCTCGGCTCGTGATGGAACAACGCCAGACGCTTGGCGCGGGCCGTGTGGCAGAGGTCCACCGCCACGATGTTGGACGAGTGGCCCCAGTCCTGTTTCAGGCTGACCGTGTCGCCCAGCGAGTACATGGTGTCGCAGATCACCAGATCGGCGCCGCCAAAGAACGATTCGAACACGACCTCAGCGTTCATATTGTCCAGTTTGTGCTCGGAGTCCGTGGAATACACCACCGCCCGGCCAGCCTTCTCGAACCGGTATCCATAGCTGTCGTGGGAGTGGTACTGCGCCACCATGCTGACCGTCAGACCAGCGGCGTCGAAGGTGTCGCCGGGTTTGTGGACTACAAACTGGAACGTCGCCTTCAGCCATTCGAACGGCACCGGGAACGAGATTTCCTCCTGCTGCCGCCGAAGCGCCGTTTCGGCGTCAGCGTGCCCGGAATGGATCACAATCGTCGCCGCAGGATTGAAGGCAGGCCCAAAAAACGGAAAGCCCATGATGTGGTCCCAGTGCAGATGGGACAGGAAGAGGTGATAAACCGC
This sequence comes from Alphaproteobacteria bacterium, assembly GCA_031415215.1. Classification (GTDB taxonomy): domain Bacteria; phylum Pseudomonadota; class Alphaproteobacteria; order Caulobacterales; family Caulobacteraceae; genus Phenylobacterium. The sequence goes on from JANORH010000228.1 coordinate 7,177, forward strand.
AGGGTGTCCTCCGGCGATGCGGCGGAAGCTGTCGACCCCGAACTCCCGCAGGCCAGAGCCCATGTCACAGACGACGAAGGCCCCGTCGGCACCCTCGATCTCAACGCAGGAGCTGGCACCGCCATAGGCACCGTAGGTCGCGAAATCCAGGCTGGTACGAGCAAAGGCGTCGGCCTCGGCGAGGTCGGCAAATGTGCGACCACCGGCTGCCAACAAAGCACGGGCAATCTTGGCCTGGATCACATCAGACTTCTGCGCAACCGGCAACGAGCCTCGTGTCCCCCAGAAGCGTACCAGCATTCCGATCTCCTCCGTTGACGCTCAGCCGGCCGAAGCGACGTCAGCGACCACCTTGAACAGCATATCATAGCGGCTGATCTCGATGATCTGACGCATTCGGTCGTTCGGTGCCGCCAGCGTGATCGGGGCCTCGGTCCCGGCAGCGTCCTTGGCAATCTTCAGAACACGCAGGCCGCGCGAGGACATGTAATCCAGGCTGGACAGATCAACGACCAGCGGCAGCGACGCGGCTGCAGCCTGTCTCACCGCCTCCAGCAGGAGGCGTTGAAACGCTTCAAATGTGGTCTCGTAGATCTTGCCG
>JANORH010000229.1:0-8081 GCA_031415215.1 Alphaproteobacteria bacterium
GACCAGATTTCCGGGCTCGTTGGCGCGGACCTGTGCGGCTAGCTCCGAGGCGAACGCTTCAAACTCGGCCGCCTTGCCGTTCTGGATCCTGATCGTCGCAATCACACCGATGGACATGCGTCCTCCCAACGTCTGTTTGAATGGAAGGTAGAGGTGGGAGCGCAGGGCAGCAAGCCTGACGTCGCAATGACCCGCTAGCGGCGCTCGTTCCAGCCATAGGCCACCCAGTGATGGCCACCCTGGTGACGGGCTTCGATGATCTCATCGCCACGGCGTCGGGCGCGAACCGTCCGGCGGGCCCGCATGGCCAGGCCGGCGAAGGCCAGCAACGCCGAGGCCATCACGGCAATCACCGCGACGGTCGCAGCGGCGAACACTGCGAGCACAGCCCCGACAATCACCGCAGCAACCGTGGCCAAGCCGGCGGCAAGCGCCGCAAGACTGCGCAGCGCGGAACTTTGGTTCGAGGCGAAATCCTTGACCATCGTTGCTCCTCAGCAGGCCACAGGGCCATTCACTGAACTGTCAATGTCGTCACACTTCGCCCCGGCGTCAACCGGTCATGCGGGGCATATTTTGCAACGCGGCGTCATGCCACGCCTTCAAGCGACAGCGCCTTCCGCTCTCGCATGATATCGCCATAAGCGGCGTTGATTGTGGATGACTTGGCCTCAGCGACCTCAACGTACGCCTCGGGAAGGCCTCGCGCTCGCGCCCGATCCGGATGCGACTCCGACAACAAGCCGCGCCAGGCCGCCCGAACGTCTGCATCCGGCGCGTCTGGCACCACGCCCAGGATCACATAGGGGTCGTCATTTGCTGCACCCAAATGGGTCGCCTTGATGCGACGGAAGGTTAGCGGCGAAAGGCCGAACAGGTCGCTGACCTGCTCGAGATAGACGAGCTCGTCGCCGGTCACCGCGCCGTCTGACCGGGCAATATGGAAGAGGCCATCCAGCACATCTTCCAGAATCTGCGGGCAAGTGCCGTATCTTTTCTTCAGGCGGCGCGCATAGCCCTCGAAACCGCGCGTGGTCTGGCGGGCCAGTTGATAGAGCCTGCGGACATTACCTTCGCTGCGATCGTCGGCTTGAAAGACCAGCGAAAACGCTTCGTATTCCACTGATTGCGCTTCACCATCCACCTTCGCCAGCTTCGCGCCAAGCGCAGTGACAGCGGTGGAGAACGCAGGGTCCTCCCCCGGAAGGCCCGGTGGGCATTGGTCGCATTCCGCCTCATCTAGATTACGGACGGCCAAACCGGCAATTTTACGCCAGAAGCTCATTTCGATATGGGCATGCCTTACGACTGGGGCGGACGTGTGACAATCGCACGGTGAGGTTAAGTTTTGGACAGACGTTTCACCTTCTGGATCGATCGCGGGGGTACGTTCACCGACGTGATCGGTCGTGGGGAAGATCTCGGTGAGGTTTCGCTGAAGCTGCTGTCAGCGTCGCGGGCCTATCCAGACGCTGCGGTAGAGGCGATGCGGCGCATCCTAGGCGTGGCCCCCGGCGCGCCGTTTCCGGCAAATCGCGTGCGGTCTATCAAGATGGGCACCACGGTGGCCACAAATGCCCTACTGGAACGCAGGGGTGCCAAAACGCTGTTTGTAACCACCGCTGGCTTTGCTGACGCCCTGTCCATCGGTGATCAATCGCGACCGGACCTGTTCGCTTTGGATATCACTAAACCGGAGCCACTCTATTCCGGCGTCCTGGAAGCTGATGAGCGGCTGGCGGCAGACGGATCAGTGGTAAGGTCGCTGGACGAAACTGCCCTGCGGACAGGCCTCGTGGCCGCCGTTACGGCAGGGTTCACCTCAGCGGCCATCGCCTTTTTGCACTCTGACCTCAATCCGGCCCATGAACATCGTGCGGGCGGAATCGCGCGGGCAGCCGGATTCGAATTTGTCGCGCTAAGTTCGGAAGTCTCACCCCTGCCCCGCTTCATCCCGCGCGCCGAAACGACGGTCGCTGACGCTTATCTGACCCCTGTTCTACAGGCCTATGTGCGCCGCGTGACCAGTGCGGTGGCCGGCGCGCCTCTCTATTTCATGACCTCGGCCGGCGGCCTGGTTCAGGCAGAGGGGTTTCGCGGGCGCGACGCCGTGGTGTCCGGCCCCGCAGGCGGCGTCGTCGGAGTCTCACGAACTGCCGAAACCGCTGGCATAGCGGTGGTTCTGGGCTTCGACATGGGCGGTACCTCGACCGATGTCTGCCGCTACGCCGGTCGTCTTGAGCGCCGCGACACCGCTAAAGTCGCCGGAGTGAAATTGCGGGCGCCGATGCTTGATGTCGAAACGGTCGCGGCTGGCGGCGGTTCCATCCTGACCTTCGACGGCATGCGCGCCCGGGCCGGTCCCACCAGCGCCGGTGCAGATCCTGGACCGGCCTGCTATGGCCGGGGCGGGCCCGCGACCATCACCGACGCCAATCTGGTGCTGGGTCGAATCGATCCCCGGGATTTTCCGAAAGTGTTCGGCCTCGATGGCGATGCCGCCCTGGACGTGGAGGCCAGCCAGGCGCGTCTGGCAAAGCTGACATCGGCCATGGGCGCGAAGGATATTGAAACCGCTGCTGAAGGGTACGTGGCGGTGGCTGTCGAGCAGATGGCGCAGGCGGTGCGCCGCATCTCCACGGAGCGGGGGTTCGACCCTCGCGATCACACCTTGGTGGCCTTTGGCGGTGCTGCCGGCCAGGTCGCCTGCCAGACTGCCGAGGCGCTGGGCGTGGATGAGGTGCTCTGCCCCCGCCACGGCAGCGTCCTGTCGGCCTGGGGGATCGGTCAGGCCGAGGTCACTGCCCTGCGCCTGGCCGGTTTCGATGCGCAGCTGGGCCCTGAGGGACTTGTCCGCGCCGAGGCCGCCCTGGCCGAGCTTGAGATCCTGGCCCGCGCCGATATGGCCGGTCAAGGTGCGGAAACTGGCGAAATCCGTCGCACCCTGCGGCTGCGGTACGACGGGGCCGATGCGGAATTGCCGGTGGCACTCTCAGATTTTTCGAAGGCAAAAGCCGGGTTCGAGACAGCGCATCAGCGCCTGTTTGGATTCGTAGAGCCCGGGCGCACGATCCTGATTGCAGCGGTGGAAGTGGAAGCGAGCACTCTCCCCTCTCCCTTGCGGGGAGGGGCCGGGGGTGGGGGTGCCAATTTGAGGAACTCAGAGCCGACACCCCCACTCCCAACCTTCTCCCCGCAAGGCGGAGAGGGCTTTCGGATGTTTGCCAACGGCGCGTGGCATGATGCGCAAGTCGTCGCAGCAGACGCTATTTCGAAACTCGAAGGACCGGCACTTATCATCCGGCACGACACCCAGATTGCGTTGCTGCCCGGCTGGCGCGCCGTCGCCGAACGGGACGGTCTGATCCGCCTCTCACGAACCGCTCAGGCGCAACACACGGCCATCCCGCTCGACAAACCGGACCCAATCACCCTGGAACTGTTCAACCGTCGCTTCATGGGTGTCGCGGAGGCGATGGGTGCTGCGCTTGAGCGCACCGCGCACTCCGTCAACATCAAGGAGCGGCTAGATTTTTCCTGCGCGCTGTTCGACGCCGACGGCGGGCTGGTGGCCAATGCGCCGCACATGCCGGTGCATCTGGGCTCGATGGGTGCCAGCGTGCGCGCCGTCCGCGACCGTCATCCCGATCTCAAGCCGGGCCAGGCCTTCGCCCTGAACAATCCTTACGCTGGCGGCACCCACCTGCCGGATATCACAGTGGTGATGCCCGTGTTCATGGAGGGGGCCATCACGACGCCGGCCTTCTACGTCGCCGCGCGAGGCCACCACGCCGATGTCGGCGGCATCCAGCCGGGATCCATGCCGCCGTTTTCAACAACTCTGGGCGAGGAGGGCGTAATGCTGGACGCCCTGCCCATCATGACCGAGGGACACTTTCTGGACGCCGCGGTCCGCGCGGCCCTCGCTGCCGGCTCCTACCCGGCCCGCGCGCCTGATCGGAACATCGCTGACCTGAAGGCCCAGGTTGCCTCATGCCAGGCCGGCGCAGCGGCGGTCTCCGGGATGATCCGGACCTTTGGAGCCGGCGTGGTCGCCCGCTACATGGGATTTGTGCAGGCCAACGCAGCCGAGTGCGTTCGGCGTGCATTGGGTCGTATGTCCGACGGCGAGGCGCGGGTTCCGATGGACTGCGGCGGCGAAATCGTCGTCAGGATTACAGTGGACTCCGCAGGGCGGGAGGCCACACTCGACTTCACCGGATCATCCGATCAACTGGCTTCGAACTTCAACGCCCCGTCCGCCATTGTCGACGCTGCGGCGCTCTACGTTTTCCGCACTCTGGTCGATGACGACATTCCCCTGAACGCCGGGTGCCTGGAGCCGCTCAGGATATTGACCCGGGACGGATCCATGTTGGCGCCGCGCAGCCCGGCCGCGGTCGTCGCCGGCAATGTCGAGACCAGCCAGCACGTGGTCGATGCGCTCTACGCTGCGCTAGGCGTGATGGCCAATAGCCAGGGCTCGATGAACAATTTCACCTTCGGCGATGAAACACGCCAGTACTACGAAACCATCTGCGGCGGCGGGGGTGCCACGGCGACGATGGATGGCCCCAGCGCGCTGCAGACCCACATGACCAACTCACGCCTCACAGACCCCGAGATTCTGGAGCGGCGCTTTCCGGTTCGAATCGAGGCGTTCAGCGTGCGCCGGGGATCAGGTGGGTATGGTGCCCAAATAGGCGGGGACGGGTCATGTCGACGGATCCGGTTCCTGGCACCGATGGAGGCCGCCCTGCTGGGTTCACGACGCATTCATGCGCCACAGGGCCTGGAAGGCGGCTCGCCCGGATTGGCGGGCGTCCAGCGTTTGATCGCAGCGTCAGGCGACGTTACTGAACTTTCCGGCTGTTTCTCCGTTGTAGTGAAGGTTGACGATGTGATCGAGATCGAGACGCCGGGTGGCGGCGGTTTTGGTCGGGCGTCAAGCTGACACTTTCCCTGAACATAAGGCTCTGAATGACTCCTCTGATGATCGCTCTCGCACTCCTGGCTCAGGCACCCGAGGTCGCACCCGCTGCGGTGGCACCGCCGGTCGCGGCCGAAGATCGCATCCCCAACGGTGCGCCAAGAGAGGACTATCCCTTTGTCGCCTGGTGCTATGGGGCCCTGCGCGGATACCTCGACATGAAGGCCGAGGTGATGCCAGAGGTCACCCGCATCGAGAACCAGTTCCGGAAGCCCGGGACCCGTCTGGCCGATGACCTGAAGGTCTATGCCGACATGGAGCGAGACGGCAAAGTCCAGCTTCGGACCTTCCAGGGCGCCCTGACCGCCGCCGAAAAAGCCTCGGTTCGGCCCATCAATGCGCTGGGTGCCCAGGCCGTGCGTCAGGGACGCCAGACCTGGAGCGCGGGGCCCTCGGTCACCAAGGCCCGCAAGGCGCAGGAGTGGATGAGCTGGGCGCTGCCGGCGCGGTGCGACACGGTGGCGACGTCGCTGGAAGCCCGATCACGGCTGATGGGCGCCACGCTGCGGATGAACGCTGAGGATCCGGCACCTGCCCAACCGGTACCCGGCCATACTGAAACGTCGCATCAACACGACCACTAGACCATGTCCTGGATTTTGGTCATTTATCTGTTTATTATCAATATGATAACTTTTGCCGCTTTTGCGGGCGACAAGCGGGAGGCCGAGCTTGGGCGGCGCCGGATATCCGAGCGAGACCTGCTGACCCTGGCTTTCATCGGCGGGACGCCAGCGGCTTTGGTCGCCCAGCAGATGCTGCGTCACAAGACCCGCAAGGAGCCGTTTCGCTCAACGCTGTGGACCCTGGCCGCACTGCATCTGGTCCTTGTGGCGATAGCCGTCTACCGGTTGATATAGGTCGCCAGTCGCGCCAGTCCGGCGGCGTTTTTCTCCGGACGCGCGGCGAAGCACCAGCGGAACCAGCCCTCCCCCTCCGGCCCGAATGCGGAGCCCGGGGCCAGACCCAGGCCGACCTCCTGGATCATCGCTTTGCAGGTGGCCATGGAATCCTCGCAGCCGGCCATCCGGAAGAAGGCGTAGAAGCCGCCATCAGGTATCGGGGCCTCAACGCCCGGCATTGCGCGAAGCGCCCCGATCACCTGATCACGCGCGGCCGTCAGGTCCGCCCGGATCTCGGCGGTGATCGCGTCCCCGTGGTCGAGTGCGGCCTTGGCACCCTCCTGAACGAAGTCGGGTGCGCAGGAGGTGTTGTACTCGATCAGCACCCCCAGACCTTCCAGCAGTTTCGGCGGAACTACCATCCAGCCCAGCCGCCAGCCGGTCATCCGCCAGGCCTTGGAAAAGCTGTTCGTCGAGATGATGCGGTCCTCGTCGGTCGCCATCGGCAGGAACGAGGGTGCATTCGATCGCTCAAAGGTCAGGCGCTCATAGACGTCATCGCCGATCAGCCAGATCCCGTACTTTCGACACCGCTCCAGGATCGCGGCGCGGTCCTCCTCGGGCAGCATCCAGCCACTGGGGTTGTTCGGAGAATTGAGGATCAGGGCACGGGTGTCCGGTGTCAGGGCCTGCATCAATCGGTCGAGGTCCAGCCGCCACCGGCCCTGGGCGGCTTCGAGCGGCACAACCTCGACGCGGCTGGACAGAATCCGCGGAATCTCGACCACATTGGGCCAGATCGGTCCGACCACCACGGTTCGGTCGCCGGGCGACAGCACCAGTTGCGAGGCCAGCATGATCGCGTTCACGCCCGCGCTGGTGATTGCCAGTCGGTCGGTCTTGATCGGGACACCGTGCAGGCGGGTCAGATAGGTCGACAGCGACTGGCGCAGGTCCGCGCGACCCAGGTTGTGGGTGTAGAAGGTCTTGCCGTCGAGCAACGCCCTTGACGCCGCCTCGCGAATGAACGCCGGGGTCGGCTGGTCGCCCTCGCCGAACCAGAACGCCAGGATGTCGTCGCGACCCATCCCGGCGTTCGCGACTTCACGGATCTTGGACAGCCGGAGGTTCTGGACCTCCGGGCGAGGTGTTGGCGGGAACATACCCCTCACATAGGCCAGGCCGCGAGGGACGCAAACTGCCGCCCCGCGACAATTGGACCCCTATTTTGGCGGCGACGTAATCGGCCGCGCATCCTCCCAACGATAGGGCAGCACGTCCGGCTTCACCGAGACCTCGGTGGTGAACTTCAGCGGGTATTTGCCCCCGCTGGGATAGGTCAGTTCGACGAAATAGGCGGTGTAACCGGTGGCCGGTTTGGGCACGTCGCCCACGAACGTCCCGTCCGGCTGGCGGCTCAGGGGCGTGCTGGTGAATGACTTGCCGATGGTGTCGACACGGAAATCGCGGTCCTTGGGGTTGGTGCCCTGCCACAGCAGGACCTCGGATGGCGCACCCTTCGGCGTCACCACGATGGCTCCGTCGGCCCGCACCGTCCAGGTATAGTCGGGCATGGCGCGCTGGTTCAGCACGGCGTCGTGGAAGGCGGTGATGCTTTCCATGATGTCGGTGCCGGCCGTGGAGTGGTTGGCGTTCGGGATCATCCGCAGCCGCTTGGGCTGGGCCACCTTGTGGTATCCATAGCGGGTGTTGTCGGGCGGGAAATACTCGTCGCCCACCGCGTTGATCACATACTTCGGGATCTTCATCGTGGGCCGGTCCTGGTAGTTCAGGGGGTCCTCGATGAGGTTGACGCCGGCCAGGCCGGGCTTACCGATCTGGCCGGGGATCAACCCGGCATCGACGTAGTCCTGCAGCGCCGGCGAGAAGTAGCCCAGCGCCCGCCAGTGATGGATCGCAGTGTCCTCAACGCTGAGCACGTTGATGACGATGGGCACAATGGCCGCGACCCGCTTGTCGACCGCACCCACCAGCCAGGCCGTCCAGCCACGCTTGGAGCCGCCGGACACGACGAAGCCGTCGATCTTGAGCTTGCCGCTGGTCTCGGCCTTGATGAAGGTCTGCACGGCGGTCATCGCTTGCGTCCCGCTCTTGACCATCGGCAGGCGGAGCAGGTCGTTGGGGTTCTGGGTGGTGGCGTACCTGGCCTGCAGGTAGGCGATGATCTCGTCCTCGACCCGGGCCTTGCGCAGGGGATCGTCAGCGAAGGTCAGCGGCTGGTTGGGAAC
>JANORH010000230.1:0-2321 GCA_031415215.1 Alphaproteobacteria bacterium
GTCGGCGTCTGCCCGCGCGGCCGGGTCCCCTTGATCGGCGCGGTCTCGGCCCAGAGCGCCCCGCCCTCGCGCCGCACCGAAAGGAATTGCTCGGGCGAATTGGAGACCAGGGCCCGGTCGGGCAGGCGCAGATAGGCGGCATATCCGGCCGGGCTCTGCCGCGCGAGCCGTCGGAACAGGTCATAGGGCGAGGCACCGGGCAACAGTTGCCCGCGCCAGGGCCGGGCCAGATTGGCCTGGAAGAGGTCACCGGCGGCAATCCGACAGACGGTGGCGGCCACCGCGCGGGCATGATGGACGTCCTGCGTCGCCGACGCGATCTGCCCGGCCAGAGCAGTTGAGCTTTCGGGCTTTCCGGGTGCTTGAAGCCAGCTCAGGGCGGCGTCTGCCCGCACCGCTGCCGTGCGGGAATCCGGCCCGCGCCCGATGGCCAGCCCGCGCCGATCACCCGCATGGAAAGCAAGCAGAGCCGGGTAGCGGAGCAGGACCAGGTCCTGTCCATCGCCCCGCGCCTGCGGTGCCGTCGGTTCCAGCCGCGCAGACAGCTCATAGGCGGCGAGACCCAGAACGCCGCCCTGAAACGGCGGACCTTGCGTGGCCAGCGAGCACCCGCCCAGCATTGGGGCCAGATCGCCCGGCACCTCATCGATCAGAACCTTGTCGGGACCCCGCAGCACATAGGACCACCCGTCGCCCGCCGAGAGCAGCACACAGGCATGCACCTCGTCGGCAAACGCCGAGGCCAGGGCGACAGGATCAACCCAGGCAAAGTCGCGCATCGCCACAGCGACGAGGTCGCCCGGCGGCGGTAAGGTCTGGGTCTGTGCGAGACGCGTCACGCGCGGCCTATAGCGCATCGCTCCCACCCTTGCCTGCCGCTTCGTAAGGCGCGCGTGATGCCGGGAAATCACCGGAGGACGGCATGGCCTACGAAACGCTGCTCTATGAACTGGACGGACCGGTTCTGACGGTCACGCTCAATCGGCCGGACAAACTGAACGCCTATACCGCCGTGATGGGTGCCGAACTGACCGATGCGTTTCAGCGGGCGGATGCGGACGATGCCGTGCGGGTGGTGATCGTCACCGGCGCAGGGAGAGGGTTCTGTGCGGGGGCGGACATTTCCGGTGGCGCGGCGTCGTTCGACACCAAAGCCGAAGGATCGGTGGCCTTTCAGGCACCGGGACAGGCGCGGGCCGAGGGCGGCGGGTTTGTGGGCGCGATCTTTGGCTGTCGCAAGCCGTCCATCGCCGCGATCAATGGCGCGGCGGTCGGGGTGGGCGCGACCCTGACCCTGCCGATGGATATCCGGATCGCCGCGGCGGGCGCCAAGGTGGGGTTCATCTTTGCGCGCCGGGGGCTGGTGCCGGAGGCCGGCAGCGCGTGGTTCCTGCCCAAGCTGGTGGGCCTGCCGCAGGCGTTGCGCTGGTGCCTGACGGGCAATCTGATCTCGGCGGAAGAGGCTATGGCCGGAGGGTTGGTCAGCGAGGTGGTCGCGCCCGACCAGCTGTTGGCGCGGGCCCGCGAGATCGCGCTGGAGATCGCCGACAACACGGCCCCGGTGTCGATCGCGCTGGCGCGTCAGATGCTATGGCGGTTCTCCGGAGATCCGGACCCGTCGGGCGTGCTGGCGGTGGATGGCCGGTTGTCGATGATCCTTGGGTCGGGGCCGGATGTGAAGGAAGGCGTCGGCGCGTTTCTGGAGAAGCGCCGACCGCAGTTTCCGGGGCGGGTGTCGCAGGACATGCCAGACCTCTATCCCTGGTGGAAGGATTAGCCACCCCAGAAGCCTGGCGACGGCGGATAGATCACGCCATCCGCGATGCGACAGCCGCCCGGACGGTCCTCGCTGAGCCACCAGGGGCCATCGAGGTCTGCGGCGTCAGCTAGCGCCGCCACCCATAGATGCGGGGCAATCGAGATTGAGCTGGACACCATGCAGCCTGCCAGGACACCCAGCCCCAGCGCCCGGGCCCGGGCGGTCATGGCCAGGGCCTCGGTCAGGCCGCCGGCCTTGTCGAGCTTGACGTTGACCATCTGATAGCGCCCGGCCACGCGCTCCAGATCAGCGGTCGAGTGCACGGCCTCGTCGGCACAGAGCGGGGCGGGATAGTCCAGCCCCTCCAGCCCGGCGTCAGCGTCGGCGGGTAGTGGCTGTTCGACCATGGCCACGTTCAGCCGCGAGATCGGGTCGGCCATGGCCATCAGGATGGCCAGGGTCCAGCCCTCATTGGGGTCGATGAACAGGCGGGCCTCGGGCGCGGCGTCCACGACAGCGGCCAGGCAAGCGGCGGGGTCGCGGTCGTCCAGCTTGACCTTCA
>JANORH010000231.1:0-1773 GCA_031415215.1 Alphaproteobacteria bacterium
CATGGCGCAGCATCTGGCGATCAACCTGACCGCGCCGGTCATGCTAGCGCGCGAACTCGCCGAGGCTGCCACCAAGGACGGGACAACCGGCGCAGTGGTCAACATCCTCGACCAGCGGGTCATCAACCCGGTGCCCGATCAGACCGCCTATACCATCAGCAAGCAAGCGCTCTGGCAGGCCACCCGGACGCTAGCGATTGCGATGGCCCCAGCAGTGCGCGTCAACGCCGTCGCGCCGGGCCTGACCTTGCCGACCGATGCCTATGCGCCGGGCCAAATGGAACAGCTGGCAAGCGCAATGCCGCTGGCTCGGCTGGCGACCCCGGCGGAGATTGCGGCGGCAGTGGTCTATCTGGCGGGGGCGAACAGCGTGACCGGCCAGACGGTCTTCGTGGATGGCGGTGCGAATTTGCGGAGTTATGAACGCGATTTTGTGGGGATGTGAGGGGCGAAGGTTGCGTCTCCGCGCTGAAATTTCGAAATTCGAAGGTCTTATTGCCGACTTTGTTTTGAGAAGCTAAATCACTATCCAGCATGGCTACGACCCCCAATCCCGAACCACTCATTAGTCCGGCCGACATGCAAGTTGTCGAACGGGTTTTGAACATGAGGAGTGGGTATGTCCTAGATTTCAGTGACCGTACTTTTGACGAATTTATAGCTCACGAAGTTGGTGTTGATGCTACAGCTCCACGCTTCGCCGAAGATGGTGTTTCAAAAGCGCGACGGCTGCGTCGTATTCTTCCATCACTTGCCGGTGGCCAACAGGCTAAGCTGTTAAGGGCTTTTCTGAAGTATCGAGATGGGCCTGCTCGTGACAGCCGGGTTGACGTGCTGGATGACGAGTGGCGAAAAGCATACACTGCTATAATCGCGAACCTAGAAATGCAGGTTGCAAAAGCGGATCGCGCATACGCTGCTAGTTCTTGGACAGGCAGAAGGACCATGGGGGAGCAGGTCGCCATCGTTCGTGGCCTAGCTCCCGTGGCATTAAATGAGATCGACGCTCTTGCCGATATGGTTGAGAGCAAGCGGTTTAATGACCCCATCACTGCTGATGCTGTGCAGTGCTTGCGCGAGCTTCATCACCAAATCGGAGAATTGATTGACGCGGTAGATCGAGGAAATCTGAGTCGCAACGCGGTCGAGGCGATCGAAGCAAACCGAGAAAGGCTAACGCATTATCTCACGCAGGGGGCGAAACTGACAATGGTTGCGCCAGCAATGACTTTCGGAATCATGCATCTTCTGGCTTGGTTGTCCGGTGTGCCCATCGACAGCACAATCGTATCAACTGTGTATGGTTCAGTTGTTGGAGCAGATGCCCTCAAAGCATTTAGCAAGAAGAGCACACTAGCATCGTAGCGGCATTCTTAAGCAACTGGTAGCTACTGAGTGAGTGCGGGCTTGCTCTGGACGCGCAACGGCTAACGACAGGCAGGCATCATACACTGACCCTCTGCCTCCTCACTTCACCAACCCGATCTCCCGCAGCCGCTGCTGCAAATACGCATCCGCCGTGATCGGCTCGGGATAGCGGTCCGGGTTCTCCGCGCTCACGCACCCCGGCAATGTCTCGATCAGAAAATCGCTGCGGAAATGCAGGAAGAACGGCATCGAATAGCGCGCGTGGCTGGCGCGGCCGGCGTCGGGGTTGCACACCCGGTGGGTGGTGCTGGGCAGGCGGTGGTTGGTCAGGCGTTGGAGCATATCGCCCACATTCACCGCGAGCGCGCCCGGCGGCGGACTGACGGGGAGCCAGCTGCCATCGCG
>JANORH010000232.1:0-8963 GCA_031415215.1 Alphaproteobacteria bacterium
TCCAGCGCCAGGCTGACCGACGTGACGATGTTCTCGTCATCATCCACCAGGGTAATTTTCGCCATCTGAGGTCGATCTCTCCTGCAACAGACCAGGTCCGCCTATTGAACCCGGACCATGGCCTGAATGGGGCCGGGCCAAAACGTTAGCAAAGTCAACACGCCCTTAAGGTTGTCGGGCGACAATCGTCTGTATCTAAGGGGACGCGTCCGTGGGCAGCTATAGCGTACATTTCGAGGTGTACGTCCGAAAGATATCGGGCGCACCTTGGTCGCTGCACCTCGCGACGGAGGACCGCGCGGTTGCCCTGAAAGGCGCCCAGGAGCTGATGGCAGAAGGCCGGGTCGCTGCCGCCAAGGTGACCAAGGAAACGCTCGATCAGGACTCCGGTGAGTATCGGGCGCTGGAGATCCTCAAGCTGGGTGCCGCTCAAATTGCAGCCAAGAGCCAACCCCAGGTCGAGGCCCAGCCGCTTTGCGTGACGCCGCAGGACCTTTACACGCCGCATGCGCGCGACCGCATCGGTCGTCTGCTGGAAGAGTGGCTTAACCGTAACAACGCCACCCCGTTTGAACTCCTGCACCGACCTGATCTGGTCGAGAGACTGGAAGCTTCGGGTTCTGACCTGCTTCACGCGGTCCAGAAGGTCGCGATTCCCGAGGCTCACGCCCGGAACAAGTCCGTCCAGGAACTGATCCGGTATTTTCAGGCCCTTGTGGACCGCACCGTTGATCGGCTGATGAAAGATACGGCCAAGGGCCTGCTTCCGGACATCGACAAGGAGGGGTTCGCCGCCACGGCGGAACGACTGTCGGGTGAGGCCGAGCGCGGCTATCTGCTAGGTGCCGGTGTCGCGGCCTCGATCGCCTCGGCGACGACGTGGTCGGACAAGGTCAAGCGCCTGCTGGATCTGGCTGACGCCGCTCCGCGCGAGGGGCCGGCACGCGGGTTGGCCCTGATGACGGTGCAACAGCCACTGTCCGAGATCCTTGAGAACAAGCCGGGCATGGTCAACATTATAGGCGAGGGGCGCGATCTGGGCGCAAATCTGGCCGCGATGACACGGCTTGCCGCCTATGACGCCGTTGATCGGCTGATGAAGGTTGAAAACTCCGTTGCCAAGGTGATGCCGGAGCTTTCCCCGCTGGCGCTACGTCTGGCCATGAGGCTGGGCGGGGAGACTTTTCTGGACACGCGCGCCGCCATCGGTCGTCGCATCCTGCGCGAGTTGAAGGGAAGCCGGCGCTTGCGGCCGGGCGATGCGGCTGGCGAGATCGATGTGCTGCGTGCGCTGGGCATGTCGCTGACAGCGGCGGCCGGCAAACTTCTGCCACTCGAAGATGTGCAGGAGGTTTTCACCATCCGCTCCAAAATGCTGGTGACCGGCGACTTCGTTGAAGCTTATCTCGGCCAGAAAATGACCGCCTGCGAAGAGATATCGGCTTTGATCTGGTTGACGGAAAACATTATCGGCGCGTCGAACAAGCGGCTCGCCGGCGGCTGGCTGAAGGCGTCAGTAAGCGCCCTGCGCTTTCAGAAGGAAATGGAGTCGAGCGACGAAACCCCCGCGACGCGGTTGGCACGGCTGGCGGGCCTCCAGCGCTCGGCGGCACGATGCGGACTGGTCGCCGAAGACTTCGAACCGATCCGGGAAAAACTAGGCGAGATCGGCGGCGAGATCGAGAGCCGGGCGAGGCTGACGCAGAACCTTGCCAAGGCCGACGCCCCCGTCCTGCAGCGCCTGACCCTGCTGTTGAAACTTGCCGCGGGCGAAACCGCGCCTCTGGGCCCGGCGGCCAATCGCGCCAAGGCCGAGGCGATGCGGCTGGTCAAACAGAGTGAAGTCCGCACGGAGCTGGCCGCCGCACCACAGCGCGTTGAGGTGTTCCGCGATCTGATCCAGCAGGCGGGTCTCGCGGCCTAGATTCTGTTTGTTTCAAATGGAATCATCTGAAACGGACAGACTCGTTATAATATGTTTGGAGTACGACGTGCGCTTGAACCGGTATCCACTTCAAGCTGTCGTGCTCTAAGCCAGCGCCAGTTTCAGCGCGCCGACCACTCGCGCCACATCGTCGTCCTGCATGCCCGGATAGAGCGGCAGCGACAGGCAGCGCGCATACCACGCATCCGCGCCGGGCAGATGAACATCGCCATAGAGGTCCCGATAATAGGGTTGGCGATGAACGGGGATGTAGTGAACCTGGCTGCCGATCCCTTGCGTCTTCAGGGCGTCGACCACCTGTCGACGCGTTCGCCGGGCGGCCTCGAAATCGATCAGCACGGTCATCAGGTGCAAGACCGGATCGCTCCAGGCCGGCTTTTTAGCTACCCGGACCAAGTGTGCCAGCGGAGCCAGGGCGTCTGCATAAAGTGCCGCCAGCGAGCGGCGGCGCGCGGCGAACTGCGGCAGCTTTTTCAGTTGCGACAGGCCAAGCGCGCAGAGGATGTCCGGCAGGCGATAGTTGAACCCGGGTTCGGGCATTTCATACCACCAGGGATCTGCATCCACGGGCCGCACCATTCCGTGGCTTCGCAGCGTCCGCAGACGCGCTGCCAGAGCAGGGTCATTGGTGGTGACCATCCCGCCTTCGCCGGTGGCGATGGTCTTTACCGGGTGGAAGGAAAAGGTTGCCATTGCGGAGTGGCGTCCGTCGCCCACCGTCTCAGCGACGTTGCCATAGGTCATGGTGGTGCCAAGGGCGTGAGGCGCATCCTCGACCAGCACCGCACCGGCATCCGCCGCCACCACCGCCAGACCTGGCAGGTCCACGGCATCGCCGCGCAGGTGAACAGGCAGGACGGCGCGAAGCCGTCGCCCACCCACCCGCCTGATTGCATCGGCCAGAGTGTCAGGGGTCATCAGGCCGCTGTCGGGATCTATGTCGGCAAACACCACGTCGGCCCCGACGTATCGCGCGCAGTTGGCAGTGGCCAGAAAGGTGATCGACGGCGCGATCACTACCTCGCCCGGTTTCACATCCAGGGCCATCATCGCCAGATGAAGCGCCGCCGTGCCGTTCGAGCAGGCTACGGCGTGGTGGGCACCGACGACCTCTGCGAACGCAGCCTCGAAGGCCTCGACCGTAGGCCCAGTGGTCAGGAAATCACTGCGCAAGGACTGCGACACCGCCGCGATGTCGTCGTCGTCGATGGTTTGTCGCCCGTAGGGGAGGATGGGCTGTGACATGATCAATCGTCGGCCCGCCGTCGGCGCTCGCGCGCAGTGCCCTCGCCCAACATCCGCATCAATCCGGCACCGTCCAGCCAGGTGTCGTTGGTGTCACTGGCGTAGCTGAACTCCTCGGCGAGCCGGCCACCGACCAACGGTGCACGCGTGTACTCCACGAACGCCGGCTCGATGGCATATCGGTCGCCGAGGTCCACGGTGTTGCGGGCGTCATCCGCCGAGATCATCATTTCGTGCAGCTTTTCGCCTGGGCGGATGCCAACAACCTTGGTGGCCACACCAGGCGCCATGGCGGCGGCAATGTCGGTGATTTTCATGGACGGGATCTTCGGGACGTAGATTTCGCCCCCGTGCATGCCCTCCAATGACGAGAGCACGAAATTGACCCCCTCGTTGAGGGTGATCAGAAACCGGGTCATTCGGATGTCGGTGATCGGCAGTTCCTGAACGTCGCGCTGCAACAGACGCTGGAAGAACGGGATCACCGACCCCCGTGAGCCGACGACATTGCCGTAACGAACCACAGAGAACCGGGTGCCGATGTCGCCTGACAGATTGTTGGCTGCCACGAACGTCTTGTCCGACGCCAGTTTGGTCGCGCCATAGAGGTTTATGGGGTTGCAGGCCTTATCGGTCGACAGCGCCACGACCTGTTGCACCCGATTGGCCAGACAGGCCCGGACCACGTTCTCGGCGCCCATGATATTGGTGTGAATACACTCCGAGGGGTTGTATTCCGCCGCCGGCACCTGTTTCAGCGCTGCGGCGTGAATCACGATATCGACGCCTCTAAAGGCCAGCGACAGCCGCTCGCGATCCCGGACATCCCCCAGAAAGAAGCGCATCGCCGACAGTCTTTCGGGCGAGAACCGCTCCGACATGTCGATCTGCATCTCGCTCTGCTTCAGTTCGTCGCGGGAATAGACGATCAGTTTTCGCGGTTTGTAGTTTTCAAGCACGGTCTCGATGAACCGGCGACCGAACGAGCCGGTTCCTCCGGTTACCAGAATAACCTTGCCGTCGAGGTCGAGGTCGGTCGGTGCAAATCGGCCCAAGGGGCGCTCCAGTCTCGCTGAGTCGCCCCGTTTTCGCAGCCCGGCGTAAAGAGACCGCTAACCATAATCAGAGATGTTACGGCGATGGACCGCCGCCTCTTGATCGCCACAGCCATTGCAACCGCCTTGCCGGCGGTTGCGCTGGCATCGGGCGGCGAAAAGAAGAAGACATCCGGAAGCAACAACTACGTTCAGATGGAGCCACTATTAGGCACGACAATCCGCAGCAGTGGGCGACGCGGCGTCCTGGCTGTGGACTGCGGGCTGGACGTGCCCGATCCGGTCTTGCGCACCCTGGCCCAGCAGTCGGTCCCAAGACTGCGCGCCGCCTATGTGCAGACGATTCAGGCCTATGCGTCAGGCCTGGGGCCCAGGAGCCTGCCCAACGCCGAGTACCTCTCTACCACCCTGCAGCGTCAGACCGACGCCATCCTCGGCCGTCGCGGCGCCCGCGTCCTGCTGGGCGGGATCGTCGCGAACTAGAGTTCTGCGACCTCGTCCATAAACGTCGCCAGTTGCACATCCAGCGCCGTCACCCCGTCGGCATCGTGGGTGGCGAGCGTCACGTCCACACGGTTGTAGACGTTGAACCACTCTGGATGGTGGTCGAGCGTCTCGGCCTCTATCGCCACGCGGGTCATGAAGCCGAAGGCTGCGTTAAAGTCCTTGAACTTGAATGTCCGCTGAATGGCATCCCGGTCGCCCGGCAACGCCTGCCAGCCTGGCAGTTGGGTCAGCGCCGCGGCGGCTCCGATCCTGGCGGGCCGGGTCACGCGGCAACCTCTTCAGGGAAGCTGAGGCCGGTCAGCGCAGAGAGCTCGGCCAGGGTCTGGTCCACATCCACGACCTTGATGGCCTTCATTCCCAATGCTGCGGCGGGCTTGCAGTTGATGCCGAGGTCGTCGAGGTAGATGCACACGTCAGGCGTCACCCCCAGCTGCTCGCACATCATCTGGTAGATCTTCGGGTCCGGCTTGCGGACGCCCGCCTTGGAGCTTTCGATGATGGCATCGAACAGGGGCATCACTTGAGCCATGGCTCCGGCGGCGCGCTGGCCTGCGTCCTGGCCGGGACTGTGCATCGAGACCACGTTGTTGGTGATGCAGGCGACCTTGAAGCGGGCTTTGCAAATCTTCAGCGCCGCGACCATGCGGGGCCGGATCATGCCATTCAGCAGCGGCAGCACATCGGCCCCCCGGACGGGATGGCCCAGTGCCGTCGACTCCTCAAGGAAGATGGCATCAAATCGCGCCGTATCCACCTCGTTGCGTTCGAACAACGCCCAGGCGTTTGTGTCCGGGTTGGTCGCATTGATCTTGCGGATCAGATCCTTCGGCAGACCCCGCCCGGCCTCATAGCGATTGAAGGCCTCGAAGGGCGAGGTAGTGAAGACCCCGCCGAAATCCCAGATCACCGCTTCAACCGCCAATGCGCCGCTCCTGTAGATGTACTTTGCCCGGCGAAGCTAGAGAGGCGCGCCGGGACGTGCAAGTAAGGGTCGATGCTGCCCTCGCGCTTTCCACGCCTGATCCGCCTTGGCCTTTATGCCGTGGCCACGGTCATCCTTTTGGTTCTTTGCCTGCTGCCGAGCCAGGATCTGCCCGACACTGGCACGGGCGACCGGTTCGAGCACACCGCCGCCTGGTTTGTGCTGACCATCACGGGCTATCTGCTGGCTCCCAACCGGCGGCTGGCGATCCCGGCTTTTGCTCTGGCTTACGGTGTCCTGATCGAGGTGCTGCAGGCCAGCGCGGTCACGGGGCGTCATGGCGATGTGACCGACTTTCTGGCCGATAGCCTGGGCGTAGGCCTGGCCGTGCTGGTCTTTCTGGCCGTCGGGTGGTTGCGCCGGAGATGACCCTGCGCCACGCGCCCTGGGAGGATGCCGGTGAATTCCGGATCGGTCTGCGCCCCATCCCGGCCGAGGCGTGGTTCGAGGGGGGAGAGGCGGATCCGGGGGCGCGCAAAGATGCGCTGTTCGAGGCTCATCCCGCTCTGGTGTGGGCTGAAACAGAGCCCTCCCGCACCGCACAGGCCGAGGCGCTGGCAATGTTGTCGCAGGCTCTGGGTTGCGCGATCTCACCCGACGGCCTGCCGCCGTTGTTGGCCGCCAGTCGTGCAGTCGCTGACGACCTTTGCCTGATGGAAAAGCGCGACGGCGTGTGGCGGCTGACGGCGTTGTCGCTGTGCGCGGGTAGCTTTTTCACCGCCACGGAGGTGATTGGTCGCAGCCTGTCGGAACTGCATCGCCCGGTGACGGGGTTCGAGGACAGGTTTCTGGCCCGGGTCACCAGGGTCTTTGACAATCTGCGCGACGATGTCGTGCTGGAGCGCCGCAACTGGAGCGTGGTCAGCGACCCGGAGCTGTTCGCGCCGGATCCCGGCCCCATGCGAGCGGCCATCGGGGCTATGGATCCCGCCATGGCTGCAGACGCGATCCATGTTCGCGTCGAGCGCCAGACCCTGCGGCGGTTGCCCGTCTGTGGCGGGGTGGTGTTCACAATCCGGGTCTGGATCGCGCCATTGTCAGCGATCGCCGAAGAGCCGGGACGGCTGGCGCGCTTTGCGCAGGCGTGGCGCACAGCCCACCCGGATTTTCGCGCCTACAAGAAACTGGAGCTCTATGACGATCTGATCGCCCGGGTGATCGACGGCGTCTGATGGCGCGACTATGCTCAGGGCATGACCGAGCCCGTCGCGCCAAAGCCCTTCATCTATCTCGCCGTGCCTTGCTACGGCGGCGTGCTGAACCTCTACTTCGTGAATTCGATGCTGGCGCTGCAGGAGGCTTGTCGCGAGCGCGGGATCGGGCTGCACGTCGACCTGATGGGCGGAGACGCCCTGATCACCCGGGCCCGGTCACGGTTGGCGGCCCAGTTCCTGGCCCATCCGCAAGCCACCCACATCCTGTTCATCGACGCCGATATCGGGTTTTCACCGCAGAACGTGTTCCGAATTCTGGAGGCCGACAAGGATGTGATCGCCGCCGTCTGCCCGCTGAAGCGGATCGACTGGGACAAGGCCCGCCGCGCGGCGAAGGCCGATGTCGCTGACCTGCAGGCCGTCTCCATCGGTTATGTGGTGCGGTTCCTGCCGAACCCGGACAACAGCGTCAATGTCGAGGAGGGTTTCGCCCAGGTGGCCTATGCCGGCACCGGGTTCCTGCTGATCAAGCGCGACGCCATGCAACGGATCTGCGATGCCCACCCCGAGCTGCGGGCCAAGATGCGCGACATGGCCGATACCATGGCCGCCGAGGCCGTTATGGTGTTCGACACCATGGTGGAGCCGGAAACCGGGCAATACCTGTCAGAGGACTACGCCTTCTGCCGCCGCTGGCGCGACCTGGGCGGCGACATCTGGGCCGACTTCGAGGCACGCCTGACCCATGTGGGCCACGCGGCCTACACCGGCAGTCTGATGCAGGCGCTGCAGGCCGGGGTCTGACCTATTCAGCCGGCGCGGGCGCAGCCCCCCGGGGCGGCCGGACCTGCTCGGCGACCGCGGCGGCGCGGGCGGTAGCGCGATGCTCGGTCAGGGCAAGCTTGGTCGCCTCGTAACTGGCGCGGTTGATATTGTATTTGGCGTAGAAAATCATCGCGATCAGGCCCGGTATTGCGGCCAGCACGCCGTCCCAGAGCGCCAGATTGTGCATGACGTCAGCCGGAATCTCGCCGGGCTTCGCCTTGGCGGGAAAGTGAATGAAGGTGATCACAAAGCCCGCCAGGGCCGCGCCGATCGCCTGGTCCATCTTGGCCGCGAAGGCACGCGTCGAATATAGCATCCCTTCCTGCCGTATCCCGTGCTTCAGCTCGTTCTGATCTGCGATATCGGCCAGGGCAGACATCACGCTGATCTGCAGGATCGCCACGGCACCGTAGGCCACGGTGGAAAAGGCGATAACGATGGGCAGCAGCAGGGGCGTGGATTGAGTCAGGATGCCCATCATGCCGAGGATCAAGGGGAAGGCCGGCGTGACCGTGTAGATCAGTCCGAAAATGATAATGGTGCGCTTCTTGTCAATCCGGCCGTGCAGACGTGGTGCCAGTATGAAGGCGGTCAGATAGCCCGCGAAACTGCCGATAATGAACAGGCTCAACTGCTCGCTGTTGAAGCCCCAATAGAAGGTGTTGACGTACATCCTCAGCCCCTCTCGGAGCCCGATCATCATCGACAGGAAGAAATAGGCCACCAGCAGCCAGACGTAGTTGATGTTGCCCAGCGCCTTGACGATGTCGCGGCCGATATCGCCGACCAGAACGAGCTGAAACACGGGATCCGGCAGGAGGGCATGCTCTATTCCACGCGCGCCTTCGCCGCCAAGATGGACCAGGCCATCGGCGCTGCTCTGGCCGGCTTCGTGATCACCTTCATCCAGTTCCCGGCAAAGGCGAAGCCCGGAGAAATCCCGGCTGAGGTCATGCACAATCTGGCGCTCTGGGACGGTGTTCTGGCCGCAGTGCCTGGCCTTGTCGCGATGATCTTCTACGCCAGGTACAACATCAACCGCGCCAGCTATGAGGCGACCAAGCTGGCCCTGACCGAGCACCGCACGCACGCCCGTGCCATCGTGGTTGCCGAGCAGGCCCGGCCGCTCCGGGGGGCTGCGCCCGCACCGGCGGAGTAGGTCAGACCCCGGCCTGCAACGCCTGCATCAGACTGCCGGTATAGGCCGCGTGGCCCACATGGGTCAGGCGTGCCTCGAAGTCGGCCCAGAT
>JANORH010000233.1:0-5443 GCA_031415215.1 Alphaproteobacteria bacterium
CTGGCGTCAAACCCGCCGGACTTGAAGCCGGTGGCATAGCTGGCGAACAGCATCACGTTCTCTACCGGGCGATAGGTCGCGTTCAGGCGGTAGGTGATCTTGTCCTGGTCGAGGTTCAGCCGCGTCACCTCGGGTGACTGCGCGGCGGCAGTGTTGTTGGTGACCGTGCGGAACTGGCCCGTCTTGTCATCCTTCGAATAGCGCAGGCCGCCTGTGATCCCGAGCTGTTCGGTCAGCTTGAACGTGGCCTGGGCATAGGCGGCGTAGGATTTGGTCGTCTGGTCGAAATAGAGCAGAGACGCCCTGCTGAGCGGTGCGGCGCGGCAGGCGGCCAGTCGGGCGGCGGTGCTGGTATTGCGGATGAACACCTCGCAGAACGCGGGATAAAGGTCGACCACCTGGCCGATGTCGTACTCTTCCTCAAAGTAATAGAGGCCACTGACAAAGCTGAACCTGCCGTTCATCAGCGTGTCGGGTGAAAGCAGTTGCAATTCTTCGGAGTGGCTCTGGCTGTCAAAGGTCCCGAAACGGCTGGACAGCGCCAGCGGCAGGCTGCCCGTCGAGACCTGATACTGATCGTTGTGCCAGTCGCGATAGCCGCTCGTCAGCTTCAGTTGATAGCCGGACGCCATGTCCCAGGTCAGGTCGCTGGCGACGCCGGTCTGGAAGTCTGCCAGGTCGCCCACCGATTCCTGGCGAACCCGGCGGCTGTAGGTCGCATTCAGGATGGGCGTGTCGCCCACCAGCGGCCCGGTGCCATCGGGGTCGAGGCGCGTCCGCAGGTTTGCCGCCGCGGTTGGTGCGACGGAGCGGGAGACGACGGTGATGATGTTCTGACCATCGCCCGTCAGGTTCTGGTGATCGCCCCGCAGCACCCACTTGATGTCGGGCGTGATGTTCCAGCGCGCCGCTCCACGCGCGGAGAAACCGGTGTTCTGGCCCACGCGTTGACCATCGAGTTCGTTGCGACCAAACCCGTTCGACCGATATCCCAGCACCGACACCCGCGCGGCCACGTCATCGGTGATGGGCGCATTGATCACCACTGAGCCCCGGACGCGGCCATAGTCTCCGGCCGACGCGAACACCTCGCTTGACAGGCTGTCCTTGGGTTCCGTCGTTCTCAGGTTGAGGGCACCCATCGACGCGTTGCGGCCGAACAGCGTGCCCTGGGGCCCCCTGAGCACTTCGACCGAGGCGATGTCATTCAGGCCCGCCAGCAGCGATCCCACCCGAGGGATGTAGACCCCGTCGATGAACGACGCGACGCTGGGCTCGATCGCCGTGTTTCCGGCCGTGCCAATGCCGCGGATCATCACCCGGGTATTGGTCTGCTGTGATGACGTCGTGATGTTCAGACTGGGTGCGAGGCGGCGCAGGTCCCGTACGTCGTTGACCCCTGCGGCGCGTAAGGTCTCGCCGCTGAAAGCGGTGATGGAGATCGGCACATCCTGCACATTTTCGGCCCGTTTCTGGGCGGTGACCACCACCTCCTCGACGCCGTACCCGCGATCACTCTCCGCCTGCGCCAGAGCTGGGCCAGGCGGCAACGCCAGAATTGCGACAACCGTCATCGCTGAAAGGCGTGTTGATCCGGCCATGGTGGCGCTTCCCCGAGAGACCCGCATCTGGTGGCGAGCCGGTTTCATACTGAGACGAAAGATGGCCGTGCCACGTTTCAGCGTCTACGCAGCTTGCCGACCTTGCTCCATGCCTTGAAGCTATGATCAGTCGCCGTCGTCGCATCGCGGCCGTTCGGTCACCGAGGCCTTGGCCAGTTCGGCGATCGACTTGATCAGGGGCGACTGCCAACGCTCTGCGGTCGTCAGCATCCAGCAGGCATAGGTCAGGTTCAGTGTGCTCGATACCACCACCAGCCTGCCGGTCCTCAACGCCTCCTGGAACAGGAACGAGGCCCCGACTGCGATGGCGTCGGTATCCATCGCGCGCTGAATGATCAGGCCATAGTCGTCGCTGATGAAGGCCCGCAGATTGTCGTGCTGATCCCGGTCAAGCTCGCCCGCCCAGGCCGCCAGTCCCGGCAGGACGCTGGGCAAGGCGAAAGGAAAGGCCAGAAGGTCTGCAGGGCCTGAGCTGGTCCGCGACAGCATCGGGTGGTCCGGTCGCGCCACCAGAATGACCGAGTCCTCGAACAGCTTTTTGCGGATCAGTTCCCCGTAGCGCGCCGCGTGCTCCGAGTAACCGAACGCAATGTCGACCCGCCCGTCCTGCAGCGCGTTCATCACGCCCGGGCCCGTTTCCAGCACCGTCTCGATGTGCAGCCGTGGAAACCTGACCGCGAGGCGCCGCATCAACTCCGGCAGGGGTTTCAGCCGGGTGGCCGGTCCTGCGGCGATGCGGATCCTGCCCTGTTCGCCGCGCGCCAGCTGCTCCAGGTCGCGACTGAGCGAGGCCACCCCCTGCAGCAATGTCTCGGCCCGCTGCGCCACAAACGCCCCGTAGGTCGTCGGCCGCGCCGCCCCGCTGCTGCGCTCGAACAGCTTCAGCGAAAGCTGGGCCTCCAGCCGGGCGATGCTTTTGCTCAAGGTCGGCTGCGAGATCTGCAGTTTGCGTGCTGCCCCGCTGAATCCGCCCGAACGGCAGATCTCGAGAATCTGTTCCAGATGCCGAAGTTCCATGCCTTCAGTCTATAGCGTCGCCACGCCCATTTGTAGAGACGGCACGACGGTTTCCGCTTAGCGTATCGTATCAGGGGCTGGAAATTCGCTGGCCGACGGGCATTGGAAGTGTGCAATGAAGTCGATTGTGACCGTGGCCATGGCGGGCGCAGCCCTGCTCGCCGTGGCGGCCAGCACGGCGCCCGCCGCCGCCCGGACGCCCAACGTCATCGTGATCCTTGCCGACGACCTCGGCTACGGTGACACCGGCGTCTACGGCAGCAGACACGTCAAGACGCCCAACATCGACGCCCTGGCCGCCGACGGCGTGCGCTTTACCCAGGGCTATGTCACCCATCCGGTCTGCGCCCCTTCGCGCGCCGCCATCATGACCGGCCGCTACCAGACCCGCTTCGGCTATGAGTTCAACCCCGTCGGCCGCGACCGGCAGGGCGGGGTTTCACTGGCCGAAACCTTCATCCCCCAGGCGATGAAAACCGCCGGCTATCGCACCGGCATGGTCGGCAAGTGGCACCTGGGCGAAAACGGCGGCTACCACCCCGTGGCGCGCGGCTTTGACAGCTATTTCGGGGTCACCGCCGGGGCCAGTTCGTTCATCATCGACGCGAAACCGGATGACGAGTTCCATACGCCGGCGGGCTCAAAGGGGTCCTATGGCACTGCCGAGGGCGGCGCGGCGATTGCCGACATGACCGAGGCGGCCGAGATGGTGCTGATCCGCCAGCGACAACCCGTCAACCGGGGCCGCGAGGTCGTCGAGGTCAAGGACTACCTCACTGACGCCTTCACCGACGAGGCCGTCAAGTTCATCGGCGAAAACCGGACCCGGCCGTTCTTCCTCTACCTGGCTCATACCGCGCCGCACACGCCCCTGCAGGCTACGGCCAAGTATATCGACCGCTACCGCCACATCGAGAACAAGGGCCAGCGGGTCTATGCCGCCATGGTCTCGGCGCTGGATGACAGCGTCGGTGCCGTCCGCGCCAAGCTGAAGGCCGAGGGGATCGAAAAGAACACCCTGATCGTGCTTCTGTCTGACAACGGCTGCGCGGGCTACGTCGGCGACGCCTGCACCAATGCGCCGCTCAACGGCTACAAGGCGACCCACCTGGAGGGCGGCGTCCGGGTGCCCTTCATCATGGCCATGCCGGGTCGTATCAAGGGTGGTCAGGTCGAGACCCGCGTGGTCTCCAGCCTCGACATCGCCCCCACTGCGGCCGCCCTGGCCGGCGCGAAATTGCCAAACGGGTCGGATGGGGTCGATCTGATGCCCTATATCGCAGGCGGCAAGACCGGGTCACCCAACCCCACGCTCTACTGGCGCTCCGGCCCCAACTTCGCGATCCGCGACCGCGACTGGAAGATGTGGGTGGTCAACCGCGCCGAGCCGTCCGAACGCCCGCGCACCGGGGCAGGGGCCGTCGCGGACGGCGTCGAGGCCAGGGTCTCGTCGCTGGGCAAATACGTCATGCTGTTCAATCTCAAGACCGACCTTGGCGAGAAGACCAACCTGGCGACCGCACGACCCGACGTGGTGGCCCGCCTGCAGGCCAAACTCGAGACCTGGGACAAACAGAACGTCGCCCCCCAATGGACCAGCATGCGCCAGGGCGTCTTCCAGCACGAGGGCCAGATGCTGAAGGTCTACCCCTGATGGTCCGTCGGAGAGATATGATGCTGGGCACCGGTCTCCTGCTCGCCGCCGCCGCGCCGGCGCTGGGCCGGTCGGCCACGGCCCCACCCGTCACCCCCCGCCACGCCAAATTCGCCAAAGAGATCGCCGCAGCCCAGGGCCGCCTCGACGCCTTCATGACCGCCTTCAACGCCCGCGATCTCGCCGCCTACGAGGCCACCTTCAACTTCCCGCATGTCCGCTTCGCGTCAAACACGGTGACCATCATCAACCCCGGCTACCACAAGCCCGACATGTTCGAGCGCGGGTCGCTGGCCGACTGGCACCACTCCGCCTGGGACCGCCGCGACGTCATCCACGCCGGCCCCGACAAGGTCCACATCGACACCCGCTTTACCCGCTATCGCAAGGACGGCACCGTCCTGGCCGGCTTCGATTCCATTTATATTGTCACGCGACTGGACGGCCGCTGGGGCATCCAGGGCCGGTCGAGTTTCGCGCCGTAGGGCCCCACCGCCCCAAGTCAGCTCAACGCAATTGTTCGACGATCAGCGCGGGGTGGCTCGAGGTCAGAAAACGGCCGCCGCCGGGCACCCGGACGATGGGTGTGCCGGGCAACAGCCGGCCCCAGTGCGCGACGACGTCGTCAAAGCTGTTGTGCGTATCGGCATCGCCCTGCACGATCGCCCAGTCCTGCACATTGATCGGCGGAAAGGTGTAGCCGCCGTGCGAGATGATGCGCTGTTCGTAAACGCCGCCGATCAGATTGCCCGACGCAAAGGGCCGCACGGCGCGGAACCGGTCGCGGATAAACTGCGGATCGTCGCATAGCGCCTCATCCGCCGCCGTGCCCTTCACGACCGCGCGGGTGACCTGTTCCGTACGCGCGAACGTCAGTTGCGACGTCACCAGCCGGAAGAAGATTTCGATGAGGCGGGGGGTCTGGAACACCTCCTTCATCGTGCCCATGATGCCGCTACGCTGCCGGCTGTCGGAGGTCTTCAGGGTCGGCGACACCAGTACCACCGAGCCCACCCGGCCCGGTGCACGCGCTTTTAGCATGTGGACGAAGTGGGTTCCGGCCCGCGCGACCACGGCAATCTGGTCGAGCCGCAACTGGTCCATGATCTGATGCGTGTCGTCCACGGCCTGGGCGAAGGGGTCCTCCCCA
>JANORH010000234.1:0-4633 GCA_031415215.1 Alphaproteobacteria bacterium
GCGACGAGACCGGCGTCGAGATCGCACGCGGCCTGATCCGTTATGTCGACGAGCATGCCCGAAAGATCTGTGGCCTGAAGTCGGCGGCGATCGAGCCGGCGCTTGGCTATACGTCAGGGCCGGTGGTGCATGCCGACGACCTGGCCCTAGCGGCTCACGCCCAGACCGCGTAAGGCTCAAACAGAGCAAAAGGGTCGCCGCCGTGGACGACGGTACGTCAAGCAGAGCCGCCAACGCCGCCCGCACGGGTCGGCTGGACGCACTTGTGCCGGGCCAGGCCATTCCCTTCGCCGGTGACCGCGTTGCCTATATCTCCCCGGAATTGGCCAGCGCTTTCCGCCCCGGCGACCGGCTGGTGGTGGTGCAGAACACCGGCGACCTGCTGCACATTCCCGCTTCCGAAGCCCGGGCCGCAGGCGGCGCGGTAGCCCGGGCCGCAGCAGCTTTCGCGCGGATGGGGGATGTCAGCGACGTTGCGATCACCGCGTTCTTCGAGGCCTTCGCGCGCCGCCTGGAGGACGATGTAGTCTGGGCCGCCATCGCCCGCGCCAACGCCGCCGACGTTGAGAGCGCCAGGTCGCGCGGTCGATCCACCACCCGGCTGACCGCCACCGCCGACATGCGCCGCGACATGGTGGCGGGCTTGCGGGTCTGGCGCGACGCTGAGCCGCCCCGTGGTCGCGTGCTGGAGCAGGTGACGCACCCGGGCTGGACGGTGGACCAGCTGATGGCCCCGCTGGGCGTGGTGGGCTTCGTATTCGAGGGTCGCCCCAACGTCTTCGCCGACGCGACGGGGGTCATTCGCGCCGGCAATACCGTGGCCTTCCGGATCGGCTCGGATGCTCTGGGCACGGCGCGGGCTATTGTGTCGCAAGCGCTCGATCCGGCTCTGGCCGAAGCCGGATTGCCCGAAGGATCTGCCGTACTGGTTGACAGCCCGGCCCACGCGGCCGGCTGGGCCATGTTCGCCGACAGTCGGCTGGCGCTGGCGGTGGCGCGCGGGTCCGGACCCGCGGTCGCCCAACTCGGTGCCATTGCGCGACAGGCCGGTACCCCTGTCAGCCTGCACGGCACGGGTGGTGCCTGGTTGGTGGCCGATGCTACGGCCGACGCAGAGCGCTTCTACGCCGCCGTGTTCCATTCGCTGGACCGCAAGGTCTGCAACACCCTGAACGTCTGCTGCATCGTTGAGGCGCAGGTCCACAACCTGCTGCCGGTGTTCCTGGAAGCGCTCGCGGCGGCAGGAAGCCGGCGTCAGGGCTGCAAGCTGCACGTCACGCCAGCTGATATGGCCCGACTGCCTGACGCCTGGCGCACCGGGCGCGGGACGGTCGTTCGCGCGGATGGTCTCGTGGAGGAGGCGCTCGTCGAACTAATCTCCGACGCTGACCTGGCGCATGAGTGGGAATGGGAAGAGACCCCGGAACTCAGCCTCAGGATCGTCGCTGACGTTGAAGAGGCCGTGGCCCTGTTCAACACCCACAGCCCCCGGTTCGCCGCCAGTCTGATTTCAGAAGACGCCGCTGCGCAGTCCAGCTTCTACGAAAGGATCGACGCGCCCTTCGTTGGGGACGGGTTCACCCGTTGGGTCGATGGCCAGTATGCGCTGGATCGTCCGGAACTGGGCCTCTCCAACTGGCAGAACGGCCGGTTGTTTGCCCGGGGCGGTGTGTTGGCGGGCGACGGCGTGTTCACGGTCCGCACCCGGGTGCGTCAGGCTGACCTCAACCTTGATCGGGGTGGCGCGCCCACTCCGCCGCGCGTCAGCTAAGGGCGGCGCTCATGTGGTTCGCAGGTCCGGCGCGCCGCGCGCCGCTCGCCGGTCGACCTCAGGCGCTGCGTCTGGGGTTTGACCTGAAGCGGGGGATGAAGGTCGGATTGTACGGGGGGTCCTTCAACCCGGCACACGATGGCCACGCCCATGTGGCAGAGACTGCCAGGCGCAAGTTGGGCCTGGACCGCGTCATCTGGCTGGTGTCGCCGCAAAATCCGCTGAAGTCGCGCCACGAAACGGCCGATCTGGATGAGCGTGTCGCGGGTGCCAGGGCGCTTGCCCACGGCTACGCAATGGTCGTGGCGGCGGTGGAGACCCAACTCGGCTCCAACTATACGATCGACACTATCCGGGGCCTCAAAGCGCGGTTTCCGGGGGTGAAGTTCGTCTGGATCATGGGCGCCGACAGCCTGGCGTCATTCCACCGCTGGCGGGGCTGGACGCAGATCATGCATGAAGTGCCCGTCGCGGTGATCTCCCGTCCCTGGATTTCCCTGAAGAGCCGGTTCTCTCCCGCAGCGATACGCTTCGCCCGCTTCCGACGTTCGCCGCAAAACGGGCCGAGGCTGGCTTATGCGAAGACTCCCGCCTGGACGTTCCTGTTCGGCCGCTTCAATTTCCAGTCGTCCTCGGCCCTTCGGGCGCGTCGAAAGGGTTGATTCAGATCGCTGCATCCGGCGGCTGACCCGGCCCGGGTTCTGTGTTAGGGATGCTCTTGCGAGGACAAAAAGGAGTTACCCCGCTGGACCCCAAACCTGCGTCACGTGCGCAAATGGCCGCGGCGAGAGCCGATGCCCCTCAAGACATCGACAACCGCATCACCGCCGTCCAGGACCTGATCCTCGCCCGGCTGGATGACGACAAGGCCCAGGATGTCGTTTTCATTGACCTCAAAGGCAAGTCACCGATCGCTGATGGCCTGATCGTCGCGTCAGGCCGGTCGCAGCGCCATGTCGGCGCCATGGCCGATCATCTGCTGCGCGCGCTGAAGGAAGCCGGATATGGCAAGTGCCGTATCGAAGGCATGCCCAGTGCTGACTGGGTGCTGATCGACACGGGCGATGTGATCGTCCACCTGTTCCGGCCCGAAGTCCGCAGCTTTTACAACATCGAGAAAATCTGGTCGGTGGACTCGGCCCACCGGGGCCTGGCTGCCAGCTAGTTCGAACCTTGCCCCTTTTTGATAGCTGCGAGGCCCCCGGTGTCGGACATTGAAATTCTTGACCTGAGCGCCGGTGAGATCGTGGCGGCGCTATCCGACCGAAAGGTCAGCGCGCTTGAGCTCGCAGATGCCGCGATCTCCCGGATCGAGGTGCGTGACGGTCCGATCAACGCGGTTGTGGTACGCGACTTCGACACCGCCCGAGCGGCGGCCCGATCAGCTGATGTCGCTCTGGCGCGTGGGGATCGGCGGCCCCTGCTGGGTCTTCCGATGACGGTAAAGGAATCCCACAACGTCGAGGGTCTACCCACCACCTGGGGCAGTCCGGCGTTCAGCGGCTGGACGGCGCCGGACGACTCCGTCGGCGTGGCGCGGCTCAAGGCGGCGGGCGCAGTCATCCTGGGCAAGACCAATGTCCCCCCGTTTCTGTCGGACTGGCAGGCCAACAATCCGATCTATGGTCGCACCTCCAATCCCTGGGATTTGGCGCGGTCGCCCGGCGGCTCGTCTGGCGGCAGCGCCGCAGCCCTGGCCGCGGGCATGGTCCCGTTGGAGTTCGGTTCCGACATCGGTGGTTCGATCCGCATTCCCGCGGCCTTCTGCGGCCTGTACGGCCACAAGCCGACGTACGGACTGATCCCTGTGCGAGGTCATTCACCGCCAGGGATGGATGGCGGCCCCGTTCCGTTGGCCGCCGTGGGGCCATTGGCACGATGCGCGGCGGACCTTGGTCTCGCGCTGGGTGTGCTGGCCGGACCTGAGCCCGACGAAGCCAAGGGGTATGAGCTTCGCCTGCGCGGGCCTCGGCATTCGAACCTGCCCGACTACCGGGTGTTGATGGTCGATCAACACCCCTGCGCACCCACCGATGATGAGATTATCCTCGCCCTGGACGGATTGGCGGGTCGGTTGGAGGCCGTGGGCGTAGCTGTAACCCGGGCCAGTGACATGCTGCCGAACCTGGAAGCCCAGCACAGCGTCTATTCCGGTATTCTGAATGTTGCCATGAGCCGGGGATCACCGGGCGGTACGAAGATGAACGCTCACGAGTACATGGGCCTGCTCGACGCTCAGGTGGCGTTTCGCCGACGTTGGGCCGCACTGTTCGAGGTATTTGACGTGGTGTTGATGCCGATCTTCGGGACAGTTGCTTTCGCCCATGTCGATGAGCCTGACAACGCGCGGCGAACATTGACGATCAATGGCTTGTCGACCCCCTATTTCGATCAATTGGCCTGGCCAGGGGTCGCTTTGCTTCCGGAACTGCCGTCAACGGTAGCGCCCGTGGGTTTGGACAAGGCCGGCATGCCCGTCGCCGTTCAGATCATCGGCGGCTTTCTGGAAGACCGCACTACCATCGCCTTCGCAGGGCTGCTGGAACGTGAATTCGGTGGCTTCAAGAGGCCGCCCGGGTTCTGATTCCGGTTTACAGCGCGGCCCCACGCCTGTAGTTGCCCCGACCATGTTCGCGACTGCGCAGAAAATTAGCCGCAAAATGACCCGCTCCGGCGGGGCGTTTGCGGCTGTGTGCGGGTTCTGATCGCAACATAACCGTAAAGCGCTCCGCCCGATGTGCGGGGCGCGCGCTTTTTGAAAGCCGAACACCACGCACACGGGCCTCACCCAAAAAGAGGCTCCCATGCTGACCCAACCGTCCTACCGATCCTTGCGAAACCCCGCCGTCGCCATCGTTGGTG
>JANORH010000235.1:0-2545 GCA_031415215.1 Alphaproteobacteria bacterium
CCGGACTTCAGGCGGATGCCCGTTTCTGTGAAGGTCTCGATCTGGTCGGTGACGACGCTGGCCCGTCCAGCTTTGATCTGCTTGAACATATCCGCGTCGGGCACCAGGCACAGGCGCTGGTCCCAGGGGTTGTAGGTGGGCGTGAAGTGGGTGGCGACATCGTAGTCCGGTCCCAACTCGTCCTGCACCATCTTCAGGATGCCGGCCTTGACCTGATCCGGTTTCTTCCGCGCCAGATTGAAGAAATACATGCCGCCCAGCACGTTGCGGGCGCGAACAATGTTGTAGGCCAGCATGCCCGGCAGCCACTTGCGCAACGTGTTGGCCAACTTGTCCTCAGCCGGTCGCGAAACGACGTAGGTGGGCGAACGCTGCAGCATGGTAACGTGAGACGCCGTCTTGGCCATCTCTGGCACAAGCGTGACGGCGGTGGCGCCGGAGCCGATCACCACGACGGACTTGCCGGCATGGTCCAGGTCGGCGGGCCACTGCTGCGGGTGGACCATCCGACCCTTGAAGTCCGACATCCCCGGGAAGTCCGGCGTATAACCGCCGTCGTAGGAATAGTAGCCGCCACAGAGGAACAGGAAGTTGCAGGTATAGCGAACGATGTCGCCCTCAACCTCGGCCTCAACCGTCCATCGGGCGTCGTCGGTGGACCAGCTGACCCGCTTGATCTTGTGACCGAAGCGGATGGCCTGCTCGATGTTGTTCTCGCGGGCGGTCTCGCGGACATATTTCAGTATCGACGGGCCGTCGGCGATGGCCTTGGCCTCGGTCCAGGGCTTGAAGGCGTAGCCCAGGGTGTACATGTCGCTGTCGGAGCGGATGCCGGGATAGCGGAACAGATCCCAGGTGCCGCCGATGGCGTCGCGACCTTCGAAGATCGCGAAAGTGCGGTCCGGGCAAGTGGTTTTCAGGTGATAGGCCGCGCCGATGCCGGAGAGGCCCGCGCCGACGATCCCGACATCAAAGTGTTCCATCGCCATGGCGTTTCTTCCCGAATTCGATGTCTGCGAGATAACTGGACAGCGTTCAGACGCCTAACGGAAATCCCGTTCAACCAAGCAGCTCCAGCGCCCGATGATCCCGGATGTGGGTGGTCGCTCCGCCGATCATCTGCAGGAACATCTCGTCGCCCCGGGCCGTCTGCTCCACCACCATGGCGGCGAAGAAGGCGGTCAGGAACAGCTGGAAGGCACCGTGGCGATAGTGTCGGCGCAGGTCGTCCAGGCCATAGCCCGTCACCCCAAGATCAGTCAGCGTACCGTGATAGAGCCCCAGCAGTTCCGGCTCGGCGGCGCGGCGTTCCTCCGGTTTCAGAGCCCCGGCCAGGAAGTAGGCGACGTCCATGGAGCCTGCACCATAGGCGAACGATTGCCAGTCCAGCACGGTCAGGGGATGTCCACCCGCTGATGTGCCGAACATCATGTTGTCGGGCCGGAAGTCGTTGTGGGTCAGGCAGCGCGGACCGTCATAGAGCCCGCCGAACGCCGCCCACCGGGTCGAGATCGCTTCGCCCACCGCGACAGCATCGGGTTCAAGGCGCTCGCCGTAGCGCGCGCGGAAGGCCTGCCAGAGGCCGCCAACCAGGTCCGGCGTTACGGGACTGGACGGCGCAGCCCTGGAGCCCGAGACCCACGGCAGATCTTCCAGCATGTCGTCAGCCCAGAACGAGGCATGCAAACGTGCGGCCTGCACCATGACCAAACGAGCCTGATCGAGCGTGACGCCTTTGAGCTGGTCACCCTGCTGCGCCGGAGCCAGGTCTTCCATGATCAGGACAAACTCGCCGGTGGCTTCCTCGGCGTCGGTGAACCAGACCCTCGGCGTTTGAACCAACGCCTTTCCAGCCAGTTGCTGGTAAAACCTCACCTCGCGCAGATAATTGCCCAGCATCACGCCCGTGTTGCGACTTTCGTCGTTCGCTGCCGGGAACTTGCCCACCAACGAAGCCGGTGCGTCCGGCGCGGTGCGCGCGTAGTCCAGCCTGAAGCGGACGCTATCGCCGATCTGGCCGGTGCCGACATTGGCAGCGGTGAACCCGGAGACCACGGCGTCGACCCCGGCGTTCTGCAGCACGGCGGTCAGCCAGGTGGCGTCGACCGCGCCGGGGCGGCGGATATCGGGGATCATGCGGGCATCTGGTGGACGTAGACTTCGTTGAGGGCGATGCGGTCGCCCTTGAGGATCACCAGGTCGAAGCCACGCAGGCGACCGACCGCGCCGTCCGGGCCCATGGCCGCATACCAGCGCCCGCAGAACCCGCCATCAATGGCCCAGGTTTCCTCCGGCGTGTAGATCGTGGGCGGCATGGCCGCGAACAGGCCGGTCAGATATCCACCCAGGGCCGCCTGCCCCGTCAGGCCGGCTGCGGTCTGGGCATCCTTGTACACGCAGTCGTCGGTGTAGAACCCCAGCAGCCGGGGGACGTCCTTGTCCGACCAGGCCTTGAGCCAGCGGGCGTTGAAATCGGCAATATCCATGGCCTCTAGCCTTCCAGAACGCGGACGCGATGTGCCTCGGTGAAGGTCTCGGGTGGCAA
>JANORH010000236.1:0-10272 GCA_031415215.1 Alphaproteobacteria bacterium
CGAGAGGCAGCTTTTGCACTGACGGCATTCGGGCGTGTAGAGCGGGATCACGTGGTCGCCCACCGCCACCGAGGTGACGCCCGGCCCCACTTCGACCACCACGCCCGCGCCTTCGTGTCCCAGGATAGAGGGGAAAATGCCCTCTGAATCCAGACCGTCCAGGGTGTAGGCGTCCGTGTGACAGACGCCCGTCGCCATGATCTGGACCAGCACTTCGCCAGCGCGAGGCCCCTCCAGGTCCAGCTCGACAATTTCCAGAGGCTTTTTGGCTTCAAAGGCTACGGCGGCGCGCGTTTTCACGGGGTCTTTCCCGGTCTGTCAGGGTTCGTTTGGGGTGCGATCGCAGCGCGTAGCCGAACGGGCACGGACTTGTAAGCCGGCGTGCCGCTGCGAAGGTCATGGTCGTCCAGCGCGACCAGCCCGTTGGTTTCCGGATAGTAGGCGGCGACGCAACCGCGGGGCAGCGTCCGCGCCACGGCCGTAAAGCTTCGGACGATCCGGGCACCGGTGTCATCGAACGCCGCAAGAATGTCTACCGGATCACCGTTGGCGAGACCTTGTTGGGCAAGGTCTTCGGGGCTGACAAAGACGATGTCCCGCCGCCCGAAGATCCCGCGATAGCGATCGTCCTGTCCGTAGATCGTGGTGTTGTACTGGTCGTGGCTGCGCAGCGTTGTCAGCAGCATTACGCCGGGATCGCCGCGGCGCGCGTCAACACTGTCAGCCAGATAGGGCAGGAAATTTGCCTTGCCGCTGGCTGTCTTCCAGACCCGGTCGGAGGTGGAAACCGGAAGCCGGAAGCCGCCCGGAACCTGGATCCGGGCGTTGTAGTCCTTGAAAAGCCCGGGCAGCACGGCCTCGATCAGATCACGAATCCGGCTGTAGTCGCCGGTAAGAGCGTTCCAGTCGACCGGGTCATTCATCCCGAACGCCGCGCGGCCGATGCCGGCGACGATGGCGATCTCGGATTTCAACCCTGGCCCCGCCGGCGGGTTCAAGCCCCTGGACGCATGGACCACCGACATGGAGTCCTCGACCGTCACGGCCTGACGACCGGATGTCTGGATGTCCACTTCCGTGCGGCCCAGACACGGCAGCAGCAGGCTCTCGCGACCGGGCAACAGATGTGTGCGGTTCAGTTTCGTGGCCACATGAACCGTCATATCGACACGGGCCAAGGCGGCGAACGTCCGGATCGGATCGGGCGCGGCGACGGCGAAATTCCCGCCAAGACCCAGGAAGATACGGGTCTCGCCGCGCTCCATGGCGGCGATGGTCTGCACCACGGTGTGGCCGTGATCGCGCGGCGAGCGGAAGCCGAACACGCGATCCATCGCCGTCAGGAATTCCTCGGACGGCTTTTCCCAGAGCCCGACCGTCCGGTCTCCCTGGACATTGGAGTGGCCGCGCAACGGACAGATCCCTGCCCCGGGGCGGCCGATATTGCCGCGCAGCAGCAACAGGTTGACCAGCTGCTGCACGGTCGACGAGGCGTTTCGGTGCTGGGTCAGGCCCATCCCGTAGCAAAGGATCACCGATCTGGCGTCAGCGTAGGTCCGCGCTGCGCTCTCGATCTCGGCGCGCGACAGACCGGCGCCCGCTTCGATGTCCGCCCAGTCCAGTGCGTTAAGGTGTGCCGAAAGAACATCAAGACCTTGGGTGTGGTCGCGAAGGAATTCGTGGTCGAGGACAGGGCCCCCGCCGTGCTCCAGCGCCTCGACGTCCCAGGCGATCAGGGCCTTCATCATGCCCTGCACCAGGGCGGCGTCGCCGCCGATGGTGAGCTGATAGTATCGCGAGGCGATCTCGGTGGATCCCAGCGTCGCCATTTCGACCGGATCCTGCGGCGAGGCGAACCGCTCTAGCGAACGTTCCCGCAAGGGATTGAACACCAGGATCGAGGCACCCCTCCGGGACGCTTCGCGCAGGGTGGTCATCATGCGCGGGTGGTTGGTCCCGGGATTGTGACCAAAGCTCAGGATCAGGTCGGCGTGGTCAAAATCCTCAAGCGTGACCGAACCTTTGCCCAGCCCGATGGAGTCCGGCAGGCCGACGCTGGTCGGCTCGTGGCACATGTTCGAACAGTCGGGGAAATTGTTGGTGCCCAGCCTGCGCCCGACCAGCTGATAGAGGAACGCCGCTTCATTGGACGCCCGACCCGAAGCATAGAACTCGGCCTGGTTCGGGTTTTCCAGAGCCTTCAGGGCGTCGCCGACACGGGCAAACGCCGCTTCCCAGCTGATCGGCATGTAGCGATCCGTGGCGGCGTCGTAGGCCATCGGCTCGGTGAGACGTCCGGCGTCCTCCAGTCGATGGTCGCTCCAGGTCCGGAGTTCGGCCAAGGTGTGGGCGGCAAACAGGTCGGGCGTCGCCCGCTTGGTAGTAGCCTCCCAAGCCACGGCCTTGGCGCCATTCTCACAGAACTCGAAGGCCGAGGTGTGCTTCGGGTCTGGCCAGGCACAACCGGGGCAATCGAACCCTTCCGGTTGGTTAGCGTAGAGCAGGGTGCGACCGCCCTCCAGGATCGTCGCCTGGTCCTGCAAGGCCTGGCCGACGGCCTTCACCGCGCCCCAGCCCCCGGCAGGCTGGGTGTATTTCTGGACCCCCGGGATGGGATTTCTAGACATGCGCCAGCGCCTCCACCCGACTGGCAGGGACCAGCCGCTCCGCGCCGCTGAAAACTGTGTGGCCATCGGACCGGGCCAGCGCCACCAATGTGATCCCGGCCTCCTCGGCCTTGCGGATCGCCAGGTCCGTCGGAGCCGAAACCGCGACGATCATCGGGCAGCCCATACGGGCGGTCTTTTCCACCATCTCGAAGGAACATCGGCTGGTTACGACGACGAAACCCGACGTAGGATCCAGACCCGCCTGCAACAGCCCACCCGCCAGCTTGTCAAGGGCGTTGTGGCGACCCACGTCCTCGCGCAGCAGAAGCAGCTCGCCGTCTGCGCTCGCGAACCCTGCCGCATGGGTTGCCCGTGTCAGGTGGCCCAGGGACTGACGTTCCCCGAGCTGGCTTAGCGCCCGCTGAATGGCCTCCGGCGCAAAGCGCTGTCCGACCGTCACGACGGGGATCGGGCGAACCGCGTCGGCCAGACGCTGCACGCCGCAAAGGCCGCAACTGGAGCGCCCTTCAAGGGTTCGTGGGCGCGCCCTGTGCTTCACGCGCCCTGGTGCCAGCCGCACATCCACCAGATAGCCTTCAGGTTTCTGGTCAACTGAGACACCGAGGATATCGGCATATCCCGCCACGCCCTCGGTCAGTGTGAACCCGATGGCGAGGTCTTCCAGATCGGCCGGGCTCGACATCAGGACCGTATGCGGGCGGCCGTCGAAGGACAAACCAACGGCGGCCTCGGTCGGCGTTGCGCGCGTGATCGGCGTGTAGTTCGTACCTGATCGCCACTGAAGACCCGCGCGCTCACGCGCCATTTCGCCGCCGTCATTCATCAACTGGGTCCCGGATCCATACGCCACCCGACATCATAGTCCCTTGGCCGGGCTCACGCGAAGACGATGGTTTTGCCGCCCTCAATGAGAATGCGGTGCTCCACATGCCAGCTGACCGCGCGGACCAGCACCTGACACTCGATGTCGCGACCCAGTTCGACCAGCTGATCCGGCCCCTGGCTGTGGTCGACCCGCTGCACGCCCTGCTCGATGATCGGCCCCTCATCCAGATCGGTCGTGACGTAGTGGGCGGTGGCACCGATGATCTTCACGCCGCGTTCGTAGGCCTGATGGTAGGGCTTGGCGCCCTTGAACCCCGGCAGGAACGTGTGGTGGATGTTGATGCAGCGACCAGCCAGTTGCGCGCACATGTCGGCGGACAGGATCTGCATGTACCGCGCCAGTACAACCAGATCCGCGCCCTGTTGCTGGACCAGAGCCATGAAGGCGGCTTCCTGCTGCGGCTTGGTCGCCGGCGTCACCGGCAGATAGTGAAACGGCACGCCGCTCCACTCGACGAAGGAGCGCAGGTCCTCATGGTTCGAGACCACCCCGACGATCTCGGCCGGGAGAAGGCCCGCCCGCCAGCGGTGCAGCAGATCGAACAGGCAGTGCCCGAACTTTGAAACGGCGATCAGCACCTTAGGCCGTGCCGCAGCCTCATGCAGGGACCAGTTCATTGAGAACCGCTGGGCGATAAGCTCAAAACCAGCTTTCAGCGCTGCTGACGTCGGCATCGCGCCATCGGGCCGAAACACGGTGCGCATGTAGAACTGGCCGGCGATGGCGTCGTTGAAGTGGCTCGACTCGGTGATCGAGCCATTGTTGTCCGCCAGGAAGCCCGACACGGCCGCCACGACGCCCTTCTGGTCCGGACAATTGAGGATCAAGATATGACGCCCATCCGAGCTCTGGGTCTTGGTTTTCACGTATCGTTCCTTAGCGGGGCGGGCGCGAAGCGCGGTGATGGCAGCAATCTGGATAGACGGCTATCGACGCCAATCGAATTTTGTCGCCTGGCGATCTGATTTTTGCGACTGGTCGGCGCAATGTGTGCGCTCTATTTCAACAAGATGGGGCAACGCGCGGCGCATTCGAATGTGACCGGCCCGGGGCCGGAAGGCGACCCGGCATGACCCGCTATTCCACCCTTGGCCTGTTGCGAGCCGGACTCTCCAATCACAGGAACTGGCCGCGGGCCTGGCGCGACCCGACGCCGAAACCCCGCTACGACGTCATTGTGATCGGCGGCGGCGGTCACGGTCTTGCGACCGCCTACAACCTGGCAAAACAACACGGCGTTCGATCCGTAGCGGTCCTGGAGCGCGGCTGGATCGGCGGCGGCAACACGGGGCGCAACACCACGATCGTTCGGTCCAACTATCGCCAACCCCAGCTTCAGCGCTTGCTGGAGTACTCGCTCAAGCTCTGGGAAGGCATGACCGACGAGCTCAATTATAATGTCATGTTCAGCCAGCGTGGCGCCGTCTTCCTCGGTCACTCCGACGCCGACATAACCCAGCTGGCCCAGCGCGGCGACGCGCTCCGGGCGCAGGGAATCGACGCCGATCTGATGAGCCGCGCCGAAATCGCCCGGCTGATTCCACCCCTGGATATGTCGCCCGACGCTCGATTTCCGGTCTTTGGCGGCCTGATCCAGCGGCGCGGCGGTACGGCGCGACATGATGCCGTCGCCTGGGGCTATGCCCGCGCCGCGGATGCGCTGGGCGTCGACATCATCCAGAATTGCGAGGTCGTCGGGTTCACGATGAAGGGCGGGCGCGTCGCAGGCGTCGAGACCACAAAGGGAGCCATCGGAGCCGATCGTATCGGCATCTGCGTCGCCGGACACAGCGGCCAGGTGGCGGCATTGGCCGGACTCAAATTGCCGATCGAAAGCCACCTGTTGCAGGCGTTCGTGTCGGAACCGGTCAAGCCGATGATCGATACGGTAATCATGTCGCAGTCGATCCACTGCTACATCAGTCAGTCCGACAAGGGTGAGGTCGTCCTGGGCGGTGACCCGGACGGCTATCCGACCTATTCGCAGCGCGGCGTTCCCATGCGGCTGGAGGATGTCGCCAGCCAAGCCATCGCCCTTGTTCCGGCGTTGTCGCGCCTGCGCATGCTGCGCAGCTGGGCCGGCACCACCGACATGAGTTTCGACGGGTCTCCGATCCTCGGCGAAACTCCTGTGGACGGCCTCTATCTGAACGGCGGCTGGTGCTATGGCGGCTTCAAGGCGACGCCGGGCTCGGGCAAACTTTTCGCCCATCATCTGGCCACCGGCGAGGCGCACGAGATCGCCGCGCCGTTTTCACTGGACCGCTTCGCGCGCGGGGCCACCATCGACGAGACCGGCAGCGGTCCGCGGGCGCAGGATCGCTAGATGCTGCGGATCGACTGTCCTTATTGCGGCCGCCGCGCCCAGGCCGAGTTCGCTTTCGAACGGGCGCTGGATGCTGTCCTGCCCCTCGACGCGACGCCCGAAGCCGCGGTCCAGACGCTGTACGCCCGCACGAACCCCAAGGGCTGGACCTGGGAGCTCTGGCGTCACACCGCCGGCTGCGGCGCCTGGCTGAGGCTGCATCGGCATTCGGTGAGCCATGAGATCGCCGCCGTCCACACGGTGGCGGACACATGACCCGCCAGCGCCGCCCCACCGGAGGCCTGATCGACCGCACGCGCCCCGTCGGGTTCACCTTTGACGGGGTTCCTTATGAAGGCTTCGCGGGCGACACCCTGGCCTCGGCGCTGCTGGCCAATGGCGTGGGCCTGCTTGGTCGCAGCTTCAAGTACCATCGTCCGCGCGGAATCCTCGCCGCGGGCGTGGAAGAACCCAGTGCGCTGGTCGGCGTAGGGCAAGGTGGCCGCTTCGAGCCCAACACGCGGGCGACGGATCTGTTCCTCTACGATGGCCTTCAGGCGCACAGCCAGAACCGTTGGCCCTCGCTGTCGCTGGATGTGGGCGCGGTGCTCGGCGCGGTCGCGCGTTTCCTGCCGGCGGGATTCTATTACAAAGCCTTCCTCGGCAAGCCTGACCTCTGGAAGATCTACGAACACTTTATCCGAAAGGCGGCGGGCCTGGGCCGTCCCCCCGTCGCGCCGGACCCGGACAGCTATGATCACCGGGCCGCGTTCTGCGATGTCCTGGTGGTCGGGGCAGGACCTGCAGGGCTCGCCGCCGCCCTTGCCGCATCGGCGAGCGGCGCACGGGTGATCCTTCTCGAGCAGGACGCTGTTGTCGGGGGCGGATTGCTCCGGGATCCAGCGCGCCTTGACGGCGCGACCGGTGACAGCTGGATCAGCGCAGCGCTGGCGACCCTGACGGCGCGAGGCGTCCGCGTTCTCGTTCGATGCACGGCGGTCGGCTACTGGGATCATGACCTGGTCACGGCCGCCGAGCGGGTGACCGAACCCGGCCAGACACCCGACCACGATGGGCCTGCCCAG
Source organism: Alphaproteobacteria bacterium (assembly GCA_031415215.1). Taxonomy (GTDB): domain Bacteria; phylum Pseudomonadota; class Alphaproteobacteria; order Caulobacterales; family Caulobacteraceae; genus Phenylobacterium. The sequence goes on from JANORH010000236.1 coordinate 6,907, forward strand.
CGCTTCTGGCGGATTCGGGCCGAGCGCGTCGTGCTCGCCACCGGCGCCATCGAGCGCCCCCTGCCCTTTGAACACAATGACCGTCCTGGCGTGATGCTGGCCCAGGCCGCCCGTACTTATGTGGCGCGCTTTGGCGTCGTGCCGGGATCACGCGCCGTCATTGCCACCAGCCATGACGATGCCTACCGCACGGCCTTCGCCCTGGCCGACACGGGCGTCCAGGTGCAGGCGATTCTGGATACCCGACCCGCCTCCGATCGTCCCATTGTCACTGAGGCCAAGGCGCGGTTTCAGGTCATGTTTGGCGCCCGGGTGCTTCGGGTCGCAGGCGGCGCGGCCGGCCTGAGACGCGTGACCGCACAGACCGGTGGCCAAGTCCTCACATTCGATGGCGACCTGCTGGCCGTCTCCGGCGGCTTCTCGCCGGTGTCGCATCTGCACATGCAGGCCGGCGGCGGGTTGGTCTGGAATGAGACCACGGCGGCGTTCCAGGCCGGCGACGCGCGACAGAATCAGTCCAGCGCCGGGTCAGCCGCCGGTCTGGACGGCCTCAGCGAGGTGCTCTGCGACGGGTGGGCGAAGGGTGGCGCCGCAGCCAGGGCGGTCGGATTCAAACGCGCGCCGGGACCTGCCCCCCAGGTTGTCGAACCCTGGCCCGGCCCCGGACACGGCGTGTCCGCCCTCGAGGCGCCGATCGGCGCGGACCCCAAACGCATCTTCGTCGACTTCCAGAACGACGTGACCCTGGCCGATATCGATCTGGCCTGGCGCGAGGGCTACCGTTCGGTCGAACACGTCAAGCGCTACACCACCCTTGGAATGGCGACGGACCAGGGCAAAACCAGCAACATGATCGGCCTGGCGCGATTGGCGGCGAACGAGGGTCGGCCTGTTCCCGAGGTCGGTCTGACAACGTTTCGGCCGCCTTATACGCCGGTGACCCTGGGCTTGCTGGCCGGGCATCGGAAAGGGTTCCAGGTCACGCCTTTGCGGCGTCAGGCGCTATATGCCGCCCATCAGGCCGCCAGCCCCATCTGGCAGCCGAGCGGATACTGGATGCGGCCTCGTGCCTATCCTCGCGCAGGGGAAGATCTTCACGCCGCCACCCTTCGCGAGGCCCGAACCGTGCGGTCTGCCGTGGGCTGGGTGGACGTCTCCACGCTTGGCAAGTTCGAGGTGGTCGGGCCGGATGCAGCGGTGTTGCTCGAGCGCGTCTGCGCCACCACAGTCGGGAAATTGTCGGTCGGACGGGGGCGTTACACCTTCATGCTGCGTGAGGACGGCATGGTGATGGACGACGGGACGGTCTGGCGGATCGCCGATGATCGATACCTGCTGACCAGCTCGACGGGCGGCGCAGAGCGCATGGCCCATCACATTGACTATGTCCGGCACGTCCTGGCGCCCGGGCTGAAGGCGGCTGTCGCGAACGTGCAGGAGCATTGGGCGGGGATCGCCGTCGCAGGACCCAGAGCGCGCGACCTGATCGCCCGGCTGGCTCCAGACTTTGACATTCCACCACATATGTCCGCAGCGCGAACGGTCATGGCGGGCGTCCCTGTGCAGGTGTTGGCGGCCAGCTATTCCGGCGAGCGGGCTTTCGAGATTTACGTACAAAGTCCCAATGTTGATCCCATATGGACGGCGATTTCCGCCATCGGCGCGACGCTGGACGGCTGCCCCTACGGCCTGGAGGCTCTTGAAATCCTGCGCATCGAGAAGGGCCACGTGGTCGTCGGCGGCGAAATCGATGGGCGTACGACGCCCCACGATCTTGGCCTGCAGCGGATGATGAACCCGGCTCGGTCGTTCGTTGGCGCGGCCGCCCTTCAACGGCCCGCCCTGCAGGCCCCGCAGGGTCGTCAACAACTCGTCGGCCTGGAGTCGGGCGAGGCGATCCCGGAGGGCGCAATGCTGGTGACCCATGCGCCGGGCGCAGCGGAGGGACATGTCACAGCCGGTGGAATCCGGGCGCTTGAAGCCGGCGCGGTCGCTCTGGGTCTTTTGCGAGACGGCCACACCCGTCTGGGCGAAGACCTGGTCGCCTGGTCGCCAACCCGTCGGCTAAGCGCTCGCGTGAAGGTGGTCCCCCCGATGTTCTATGACGCCGAGGGCGTTCGCTACCGTGATTGAAACCCTGCAATTCCAGGCTGCCCCGCCCGAAGGCCTCCTGCGTCTCGAACTGTGGGGCGACAGCAAACCCGTGAGCCGACGCTTCGCAAGAGCCTTCGGCGCCGCCCTACCGGGGCCTGCGCGAGCCGTGACGGCAGGGTCCCTGCGGTTGATCTGGCGCGAACCTGGCGCATGGATGATCCGTGCGCCAATGGCAGATCGCGCCGCGCTTCAGGAACGCCTGATCGCGATGACAAGCGAGGACGGGGCCGTCACGGATATCTCGGGCGCCGCCGTGCGGTGCGCGTTGCACGGTCGCGACTGGCGCATTCTGCTGACCTATGGCGGTGTGTTCGACGCCGAGGCGCCAACCTTCCAGCCCGGGTGCGTCGCGGGCACCGTGGTTGAGCATATCGCCGTTCGCTACGACCTGATCTCCGACGATCTCGTCGACGCCTATGTGGCGCCGAGTTTTGCAGAAGATCTCTTCGGATACTGGGCTTCGGTCGCCCGCAACCTTGATGTCAACCGGAGCTAGACCGGCGCGCTGACCGCGGTCCATCCGCGCTCGGCCCGCCAGTCGGGCGAGAGGCCCGCAAAGCGGCCGATCCCCAGCTTGTCGATGTCGGCGAATGAGCACCGCCCCTCAAGCACCAGGTCGGCGATGGCATGACCGCTGGCCGGCGACAGGCCAAAACCGACCCCCGACATGGTGGCGACAACAACATTGTCCGGCGACGTCAGGCGATCGATTACCGGGCGACCATCGGGCGTATTCTCGATTACCCCGGCCCAGCTTCGGATCACCCTGAAATGAGCGGCCTTTGGCAAAAGCTCGGCGACCCGCTTGGCGAGATTGCGCAGCAAGGGCGTCGTAGGCCGCACGGTCGGCCCGGTCTCGCTGACCTCAAGCCACTCGTGGGGCCCGCCGCCGTAAGCCAGGTTGCCGCGCAGGGTCTGCCGACCATACAGACCGTTACCGTCGACGCCGCCGATATCCATCAAGGGCGCGGGTTCGGTCACAATCATTTCCGCGCGGGCGGCGGCCAGCGGCAGGTCTACGCCGACCTGCGCCAGAAGGCGGCCCGTCTGAGGCCCGGCCGCCACCACCAGCACGTCGCAGCCAAAGTCGCCCCGCGTGGTCTTCACGCCGGAGACGCGACCGCCAACGGTATCGAACCCGGTCACCGCGGCGTTCTGCAGGATGCGTCCGCCATGATCCTGCAGCGCCCAGGCATAGGCCTGAACCGTGCG
>JANORH010000237.1:0-2805 GCA_031415215.1 Alphaproteobacteria bacterium
TACGCGCTGAACGAACAGATCACGCTGACCGGCCGCGTCGAGAACCTGACCGACAAGCGCTATTCCGAGGTGTTCGGGTACGGCGAGCCGGGTATGGCGGGCTATATCGGGGTCAAGTTCAGGCATTAGCGCCGCTGAACCGCCGCATGGTGAATGAAGTCGACTTACCGGGCTCCGGCAGCGGATACTCGTAGGTGATTCGGAACAGGAACCATGCGGCGACTTACCCTCGGTCTCCTTCTTGCGACCTACCTCTGCCTGTCGCTGATTGTGGCGCTGACGCTGTGGCGCAACGGGTCAGGCTGGGGCGTGTCGATCTCGGCGCTGATGGGCGGACTGGGTCTGTGCCTGGCCTCGCACGGCATGATCATGCGTTTTCTGGAGATGCGCGACCTGCGTTCTGAGGTCGAGGCGGTCCGCGATGCGCACAAGATCCTGCTGGATCAGGTGGAAAAGATCGATGGCCGGATGGGCATCGTTGCTCGCGCCATTGACGCCGACCTGACCCGCAATGCCGAGCTGACCGACGAGGTCCACATGCTGGAGGACCTTGTTCACAAGATGAGCCGCCGGTTTGAGGATAGGCCCATCAGCGCCCAGCCCACAGCGCGCGGTGCCCCGGAAGCGAATCCGGCCACGGGGATGATGGAGATTGTCCGCGAGGCGCTGGCCGAGAACCGGGTGGATCTCTACCTGCAGCCGGTGGTGTCCCTTCCACAGCGCCGGACCATGTTCTACGAAAGTTTCACGCGGCTGCGCGATCCCACCGGCCAGATCATCATGCCGGCGGAGTATCTGGCCGTGGCCGAGCCCGGCGGGATGATGACCGCTATCGATAATCTGTTGCTGTTCCGCTGCGTCCAGATCGTGCGACGCCTGGCCGCCAAGGACCGTCAGATCGGCATCTTCTGCAATGTCTCCATCGCCAGCCTGGGCGACGACGAGTTCTTCCCCCAGTTCCTCGAACTGCTGCGGGCCAATCGCGATCTGGCGCCGGCGCTGATCTTCGAAGTGGGACAGACCGCGTTTGACGCGCGCACCGCCTTGCAGGCGCGCAACATGGGCAAACTGGCCGAAATCGGCTTCCGTTTCAGCATCGACAAGGTCACTGACCTCGATCTCGACCTCCAGGACCTGTCGCGGTCGGACGTGAAGTTCGTGCGTGTGGGGGCTCAGAACCTGCTGGATGAGTTGACCGATATCGGTGACCGATTGGTACTACGGTCCATGCCCGACCTGGCTGCCGAGGACTTCGCCCTGCTGATGCGTCGCTATGGCGTCGAGCTGATCGCCGAAAAGGTCGAGAGCGAGCGTCAGGTGGTGGATATCCTCGACCTCGACATCAAGCTGGCTCAGGGCCACCTGTTCGGCGAGCCACGCGCCATCAAGGACGCCGTGCTGGCCGAGACCGGCCCACCGCCGGGCCGCGTGGTTCAGATGCCGCAACGGGTGTCCGCCCAAGGATAGTCGATCCCCTGCTTCGCGGCGGGCGAGGCGTGTGATATCGCCCCGCCCCATGAGTTCCCCAACACCGCAACCTGCCGCTATCCGGGGCCTCTCCGAGTTGGCCCAACGCTATGATGTCCTGCTGTGTGACGTCTGGGGCGTGATCCATAACGGGCGCGAAAGCTTTCCGGCGGCCTGTGCGGCCCTGTCGCGGTTCCGCGCGGAGGTGGGGCCGGTAATGCTGATCTCCAACGCCCCGCGCCCGAGCCCGCCTATCATCGAACAGCTGGCGTCACTGGCGGTTCCACGGACGGCGTGGACCCAGTTGATCACGTCCGGAGATGCGACGCGGACGCTGCTGGCCAGCCGGTCTCCCGGCCCTGTGTGGGCGATTGGGCCCGAGCGCGATGGCATCCTGTATGCAGGTCTGGGTCTCGACTTTGGCACGCCGGACACCGCCGCGTTCATCAGTGTCACGGGCCCCTATGACGACGAGAACGACGAGCCGGGCGACTACCGGGAGCGGTTCATCGGGTGCGTGGCGCGCGGACTACCCCTGATCTGCGCCAACCCGGACATCGTGGTGCAGCGCGGCGACACCCTGATCTATTGCGCCGGGGCTCTGGCGCAGCTGTACGAAAGCCTGGGCGGTCAGGTGATCATGGCGGGCAAGCCCTATGCGCCCATCTATGAGATGGCCCTGAACGCCGCAGCAGCGGAGCTGGGACATGCGCCTGACCTCTCGCGGGTGCTCTGCGTCGGCGACGGCCTGCCCACAGACATCCGGGGTGCCAATGCGCGCGGCCTGGACGTGTTGTTCGTGGCCAACGGCATCCATGGTGCCGAGACGGTGGGGCCGGATGGCCTGATCATGCCGGTGGTCAGTGATCTTTTGCGTCAGGATGGGCTTCACGCCACATGGGCCATAGCCGATATGGTGTGGTGAGTTACACAAGATCAGGTCGGCAGGGGAATACGTGGTGCAGGGCTTCTATTTCGATGAGTTGACGGTCGGCCAGGCGGTCGAAACCAGCCGCGTGGTCGGCACCGCCGACATTGAGGCCTTTGCGGAGGTGTCCGGCGACAACAATCCGGTGCACCTGGACGCGGCCTATGCGGCCACCACCACCTTTGGCGAGCGGATCGCCCACGGGATGCTGTCAGCGGCCTATATCTCGGCGATCCTGGGCACCCGCCTGCCGGGGCCGGGGGCGATCTATCTGTCGCAGTCCCTGCGCTTTCGCCGCCCGGTCAAGATCGGCGATGTGGTGGTGGCGCGCTGCACTGTCACCGCTCTGGACGAGGCCAAGGGCCGCGTGACGCTGGAGACCGTCTGCGAGGTCGGCGGCAAGACCGTGA
>JANORH010000238.1:0-4981 GCA_031415215.1 Alphaproteobacteria bacterium
GACCCTCGATGGCCCGACCGTGGTGATGTCGACCGCCCACCCCGCCAAGTTCCCCGAAGACGTCGCCAAGGCCTCCGGCGTGCAACCGACCCTGCCGCGCGGGGTCGCCAACCTCTCCGGCCGCGCCGAACGCTTTGACCGCCTGCCCGGCGACGCCGACACCATAAAGGCCTACGTCCGCGCCTTTGCAGAAGGCTGAGCGATTGGCTCCCAGGGTTCATACGCTGTCCAACGGTCTCCGCCTGATCTGCGACCCCTTGCCGGGTTTGCAGACCGTGGCTCTGTCCGTCGTCGCGGGCCGTGGCGCGCGGTTCGAGGATCGCACGCGCTCCGGCTGGTCGCACCTGCTGGAACACATGGTCTTCAAGGGTGCCGGCGGCCGCTCATCGCGCGAAATCGTCGAGGTCATCGAGGCCGAGGGCGGCAATATCAACGCCGCCACCGGCTATGAGCGGACCAGTTTCCAGATCCGTGCGCTGAAGGCCGGTCTCGACCTCGGGTCCGCCGTGCTCAGCGACCTTGTGCTGCACCCGTTTATGGACGCAGACGACCTCGAACGCGAAAAGCAGGTGGTCGGCCAGGAGATCGCCGAAGCTGCCGACACGCCGGACGATCTGGTCTTCGAACTGGCGCAACAGACCGCCTTTGCCGGCCAGTCGCTGGGGCGGCCGATCCTTGGCACGCCCAAATCCATCGGTACCGCGACACCTGAGACCCTGGGCGCCTGGCGCTCTGCGCTCTACGCCCCGGAGACCCTGGTGATCAGCGCCGCCGGTGCCGTCGATGAAGACGATCTGCTGCGCCTGGCCGAGCGAGACTTCGGCGAGGCGACGGGCTTCGGCCTACCCGCCGCCGATCCCGCCGCCTTCACGCCCGGAACCAAAACACTCGCCCGCAAGCTGGAACAGGCCAATCTGGTGCTGTTATTGCCGGCGGTGGGTATCCACGATCACGACTATTTCGCGCTGCGCCTGCTGGCCGAGATCCTGGGCGGCGGCATGGCGTCCCGGCTATTCCAGGAGGCGCGCGAGGTGCGTGGTCTGGCCTATGCCATCGACGCCTATTCCGAGACCTACGCCGACACCGGCATCCTGGGCGTCTTCGCTGGATGCGAGGCCAAAAACGCCGTCGAACTGGCCCAGGTCACCGCCGGAGAAATCCTGGCCCTGACCAAACCGGTCCCCGACGCCGAGCTGGCCCGCGCCAAGGCCCAGCTCAAGGGCTCGATGTTCATGGGCCGGGAATCCGCTCTGGCCCGGTCGGAACAGGCCGCAGGCCAGGTACTGCTGTTCGGCCGCGCGCTGGACCCTGACGTCATCGCCGAAGAGATCGACGCGGTGTCCCCCGCCCAGCTCGCCGCCCTTACCGCCCGGATCCTGGCCCACCAAAAAGTCGCGGTCGCCATCCTCGGCCCCAAGGCCGCCATGGCCGCCGCGGATGAATTCGAGCGGGCGCTGTTCGGGTAAGCGCCGCCCATTGAAACGCTCAAAGCGCCACCACCCCAATCCAGATCGTCATCGCCCGGTTTATCCGGGCGACCCATGATCTCCGTGCCGGCCGCAAAGTGCAGGGCGGCACCGCTTTTGGCTTACTCTCACCACGGAGATCATGGGTGGCCCGGATAAACCGGGCCATGACGATCAGAATGAATGAAGTTCGCCACCCGCCAGGCTCTCTGTCTCATCGATAGGGGTCACTCCACTTCTGCGTCCTTCTGTGTTTTCTGCGGTTGCTGATCTGTCTGCTCTGCCATCACCCTCTTGACCCTCCGCCAAATTCCCCCACCCTCCATCCATGGCCCTGCTGGACTGGATCGCGCCGGAAAGCGGACTTCGCGTCGAAGGTGCGGGTGTGTTTCTGCGTCCGCCGCGCGCCCAGGATTTCGCGGAGTGGCGGGAACTGCGCGCCCAGAGCCGGGCCTTTCTGCAGCCGTGGGAGCCGACCTGGCCGGCGGACGACCTGTCGCGCGCCGCGTTTCGCCGCCGGCTGATGGCCTATGCGCGCGACCGTGACGCTGGGGTGGCCTGGTCGTTCTTCGTGTTTCGCGCCCATGACGATGCGCTGACCGGCGGGATCACCCTCTCCAACCTCCGGCGCGGCGTCGCTCAGATGGGGTCAGTCGGCTACTGGTGCGGGCGCCCCTTTGCCCGCCAGGGTCTGACGCTGGCGTCGGTCCGCGCGCTCAGCGAGTTTGCGTTTCGCACGCTGGCGCTACACCGCCTGGAGGCCGCCTGCATCCCGGACAACGATCCCTCACGCAAATTGCTGGCAAAAGCCGGCTTTGCCGAGGAGGGATTTGCCTCGGCTTATCTGAAAATTAACGGCGCATGGCGTGATCATGTGCTGTTCGGTCGCGTCAGCCCCTATGGGGGCCATGACGGCCCGGACGGCGGGGTGTCGGTCTGAGCCGACGCCTGTTTTGCAAGGCTTAGATCAGGACGGAATGGCCAACGAGCGCTGGATGTGGGACGCCACGGCCAATCTGGAGGCGCTGGGGGCGGCGGAGGTGGCGCTCTGGGTCTGGGAACCGGAAAAGGACCGCCTGCGCCTGATCGGTGCCACCCGCGCCCTTGGCCTGGGTCCGCTGACGCCGGATTGTTCGTCAGCTGCCTTGCGCGCGCTCGCCCTGCCGCAGGACCGGGCTATGGCCGAGGACATTCTGCGCTTTCAACCGCCCGGTGGCGAGGTGGCGGTGCGCCTGCGCCTGCGCGGTGGCGAGCCCAGCATCTGGCGCGGAACCTGGCTGGAAGATGGCGTCCGCGCCGCCGGTGTCGTCGCCCCTGAGGTGAGATTTGCAGCGTCCGGTGTCGATGCCCTGACCGGCCTTTGCGACCGCCGCAGCTTCATCACCCTGGCCCGTGAGCGCCTTCAGTCCCCCGGCGAGCACGAACTCATTGTTGCCGACCTGGACCGCCTGCGCCGCCTGAACGAGGCCCTGGGCCACGAACGTGCCGATCTGGTCCTGGCAGCCCTCGGCTCACGTCTGGCCGCCGCCTTTCCCCCCGGCGCCCTGCTGGCCCGCATCGGTGAGGACGAGTTCGCCTCCCTGTCGCCCAAGAGTTCCTCGCCCGGCCCCGACGCCCTGCGAAGCGCGCTGGAACAGCCCTTGCGGATCGCCGGCTTTGATATTCACCCGACACTGGCCATCGGGGCTGTTCAGGCGACGGGCGGCGAGGATGCGCCCGAAGCCACTGAGCTGCTACGCCGCGCCGAGCTGGCGGTGGAATCGGCCCGCACCCACGGCCGGGGCACGGCGGCGGCCTATGGCCGGGGCCTGGAGACCGACGGATTGTCCCGTCTGGCGCTTGAGGGTGACCTCAAGGGCGCGATGCGGCGCGGCGAGCTGATGCCGTTCTATCAACCGATCGTCCGTCTCTCGACCGGTGCCCTCTCTGGATTTGAGGCGTTGGTGCGGTGGCGCCATCCCCGGCGCGGCCTGCTGACGCCCGACCAGTTCCTGCCCAGTTGCGAAGAAATGGGCCTGATGAATGATCTGGGTTCGATGATGATGCGCGAGGCCGCCCAGCAACTGGCCCTGTGGCGCAAACACCACCACGCTGCCGGCGAACTGACCGTCGCCGTCAACCTTTCCACCGGTGAGATCGACCGCCCTGATCTCGTCGCCGACGTCGCCGCCATCCGCGCCGAGACCGGCCTGCCGCCCGGCGCCCTTAAACTGGAAGTCACCGAAGGTGACGTCATGCGCGATCCCGACGGGGCCGCCGTGATCCTGCGCGCTCTGCGCGACGCCGGCGCGGCCCTGGCGCTGGACGACTTCGGCACCGGTTTCTCGGCCCTGTCCTATCTGGCCCGGTTGCCGTTCGACACGCTGAAGATCGACCGCTACTTCGTCCGCACCATGGCCTCCAACGAAGGCTCCGCCAAGATCGTCAAGTCCGTCGTCCGCCTGGGCCAGGACCTTTCCATGGAAGTCGTCGCCGAGGGCGTCGAAAACGCCATGATGGCCCACCAGCTCCTGGCCCTGGGCTGCGACTACGGTCAGGGCTTCGGCTACGCCCCGGCGCTGTCCGCACAAGAGGCCGAGGTCTACCTCAACGAAAGCTACGTCGATGGCGCGGCACCGGTGAAGGCGCGGGGATAAGGGGATGGGGCGACACAATGTCTCCTACGCTCGCCCCGCCTCCGAACTCAGAAACCCCGGATCCACGCCCAGCTTGCCCAGCGCCCGGGTCCACTTGGTCTCATAGGCCTCATCGAACACCAGCGCCTCGTCGGCTTCCACCGTCAGCCAGACGTTCTCGCGGATCTCGCGCTCGATCTGGCCTGCGCCCCATCCGGCATAGCCCAGCATCAGGATCGCGTAACGCGGACAGCCGGTGTCGGTCGCCATGGCCTCCAGCACGTCGCGGGTCGTGGTAAGCGCCATTCCACCCGGTACCGCTGCGCTATGCTCAGAGCCATAATCGTCGCTATGCAGCACGAACCCGCGCCCGGTCTCCACCGGTCCGCCCAGCATAACGGCCTGGGGCCTGGCCTCTGCGGCGCCTGCGATATCCATCTGCTTCAAGATGTCTGACACGCTCAGGCCCTGCGTGGGTCGATTCACGGCCACGCCCATGGCATGCGCTTCGTCATGCGCGCAGACCAGGATCAGCGACTTTTCGAAGCGCGGATCTCCGATGCCCGGCATGGCGATCAACAGCTGGCCGCAGAGGAATGCACTATCCATCGTGACAAGGAATCCCACGATGTTTGCAGACTTCAAGCGTTTCCATACGTATCTCAGAAATCCTGACTACGGTCGCAGCCTCTTCTCGGGTATCAGCGTTGATGAACGACACCCTTCAAGGAGACCAAGCCATGACCATCAAAGTCGGTGACAAGCTGCCCAACGCCACCATCAGCCACGCCACCTCCGAGGGCCCGCGCCCGATCCAGACTGACGACCTGTTCAAGGGCAAGACCGTCGCCCTGTTCGCGCTGCCAGGTGCCTTCACGCCCACCTGCTCGGCCAAGCACC
>JANORH010000239.1:0-11277 GCA_031415215.1 Alphaproteobacteria bacterium
CAGCATGAACCGGTCCGTGGTCGCGGGTTGCAAACACGGTTAAGCAAGAGTTGCGCCACAGGATTTCGCGACGATGGCCCTCTTCTTCGATGCCCGCTGGTTTGATGAAAGACTGAAGGCGCGTGAGCTGGATCGCGCCGATCTGGCTGTCGTCGCGGAGATGGACGCCGCCGAGCTCGCGCTGGTGTTCAAGGACCAGATGGAACTATCCGCCGGGCAGGTGGCGGCTTTTGCCGAGCTTTTGGGGGCGTCAGCGGCAGAGATCGCCGACCACGCCGGAATCTCGACGCCGGTTCCATCGGAGCGCTCGACGATGGAAGATCGGATTGTCGCGCTGGAGTGCCGGGTGGCATCGCTTGAGGCCGAGGTCTCCCGGCTAAGGCATGGTTAGATGTCAGTCCGCGTGGTGCGCCCGGCGCGCGTCCGGCGATCAAAAGAACCGGACCATTCGATGCGATTGTAGGCCATGCGGGCGCGGTCAATGAGGGACGAGCCTGCCCGAAGGCCGCGTCGTTCGCCGTCTTGTCCCATCAACTGGGTGGCGAATTCGGCGTCGACCCGCTGGCGTTCACCCCGCGGGTTGCGGAGTTTGATGGCGGGTCCGGTCGGCACCGGCAGATTTGTGGCGGTGGTATCAAAGGCTTCGTCGGCCCGCGCCTCTTCAAACCGCGCGGCCTTGCGCGCTGCGATCGTATGCCGGATGCGGTCAATACGGGACGACATGGTGTCCGATCTGCAATCGCGGGGCCAAAAGTCTACTTCTTCGCCAGTTTTTCCAGCTGGGCCTGCATCTCGGCCATCTGCTTGCGCAGCAGCTCCAGCCCTTCGTCCGCGACGGGTGCCGACTTCTGCATGGGCGACGCTGGCGCGGCATCTTCCGGGCGGGACGGAGGTGCGTAGGCGAAGGGCGAAAACATCTTCATCGCCTTGTCGAACAGCTGCAGATTCTGGCGAATCTGCTCCTCGAAATGACCGCCAGCCGGGCTGATCCCGCTGAACTGGGTGCGCATGCGCTCCTGTTGCTGGGTGAAGCTTGACAGAGACAGTTCCAGGTAGCTGGGCAAGAACGCTTGCATCGAGTTGCCGTAGAAGCCGATCAACTGGCGCAGAAACTCGATCGGCAACAGGCTCTGACCCTGGCTCTCTTCCTCGAAGATGATCTGGGTCAGGACCGTTCGGGTAATGTCGTCGTTGGTCTTGGCGTCATAGACGACGAAATCGACACCCTGTTTCACCATCTCGGAGAGGTGCTCCAGGGTTACGTAGCTCGACGATGCCGTATTATAGAGCCGCCGGTTGGCGTACTTCTTGATGACCACGCGCTCGCCGGGTTTGACGCCCGCGCCGGTCTCCTGAGTGTCTGCCATCCCTGATCCTTGGTTGTTGGAACCGCCGCCGCGTCCCGGCAGTCCTTTTCGCAGCGCAGTATCGCGGATGCGAGCGCATTAGCAAATGCCCTGAAATCAATTGCTCAGCAGCCTTGCCCTGTCGGAAACGGCGGTCGATAAAAGGCGCAACAAGTCCAGATAGAAACGTCAGGGATCCGCCATGAGCGACATTGTCATCGTTTCCGCCGCGCGCACACCGGTTGGTTCCTTCAACGGTGCCCTCGCCAGCCTGCCTGCCCACGAGCTGGGTCGCATCGCCATTCAAGCCGCCGTTGAGCGCGCGGGCATCAAGGCAGAGGACGTCGATGAGGTGATCATGGGCCAGGTTCTGCAGGCCGGTGCCGGCCAGGGCCCCGCCCGTCAGGCGGCGATCAACGCGGGAATTCCCAACGCCAGCCCGGCCTGGAGCCTGAACCAGCTTTGCGGTTCGGGCCTTCGCGCCATTGCGCTGGCCGCCCAGCAGATCAGCGACGGCTCGGCCGACATCGTGGTTGCCGGTGGCCAGGAAAGCATGAGCCAGTCGCCGCATGCCGCGCACCTTCGCAATGGTCAGAAGATGGGCGATCTCGGCTTCGTCGACACCATGATCAAGGACGGCCTCTGGGACGCCTTTCATGGCTACCACATGGGCCAGACCGCCGAGAATATCGCCAGCCGCTGGCAGATCACGCGCGGCGACCAGGACGCATTCGCTGTCGCCTCCCAGAACAAGGCCGAGGCCGCGCAGAAGGCTGGCAAGTTCTCCGGAGAGATCGCCTCGGTCACGATCAAGGGCCGCAAGGGCGACACTGTGGTCGACCAGGACGAGTACATCCGCCATGGCGCCACGATGGACAGCATCTCGGGGCTGAAGCCTGCGTTCAACAAGGAAGGTACAGTCACGGCGGCCAATGCATCCGGCCTGAACGACGGCGCCGCCGCCATGGTGCTGATGACGGCGGACGAGGCCAAAAAGCGGGGCCTGACGCCGCTGGCCCGCATCGCCTCCTGGGCCAATGCCGGTGTTGATCCGGAAATCATGGGCACCGGCCCGATCCCGGCCAGCCGCAAGGCGCTGGAGCGCGCCGGCTGGACCGTGGCTGATCTGGATCTCGTGGAATCCAACGAGGCGTTCGCGGCGCAGTCGATCTGCGTGGTTCGTGACCTGGGTCTCGACCCGGCCAAGGTCAATGTGAATGGCGGTGCTATCGCCATCGGCCATCCAATCGGGGCATCGGGCGCGCGGATACTGACCACCCTGCTGCATGAGATGAAGCGGAGCGGTGCCTCCAAAGGCCTCGCCACGCTTTGCGTCGGTGGCGGCATGGGCGTGGCGATGTGCGTCGAGAAAATCTGAACTGAGATCGACCGGGCTTAACCGGCGACGGCGAATAGGGAGTTTGAGGCATGGCCAGGGTTGCGTTTGTCACCGGGGGAACCCGCGGTATCGGGCGGGCAATCTGCGAGCGGTTGAAGGCTGACGGCATCAAGGTCGCCGCCGGTTACTCCGGCAATGATGCGGCTGCAGAGGCCTGCGCGCGCGAGCTTGGCGTGATGGTGGTCAAGGGCAATGTCGGCAACTTCGCTGACTGCAAAGCTGCTGTGGATGCCGTCACAGCCGAACTGGGGGCCATCGATATCCTGGTCAACAACGCTGGTATCACCCGCGACGGCGTCTTCCACCGCATGACCTCCGAACAGTGGAGCGAGGTGATCCGCGTCAACATGGACTCTCTGTTCAACATGACCCGTCAGGTCATCGAGGGCATGCGCGAGCGTGAGTGGGGCCGGATCATCAACATCTCCTCGATCAACGGCCAGAAGGGCCAGATCGGACAGACCAACTATTCTGCCGCCAAGGCCGGCGTGATCGGCTTCACGAAAGCGTTGGCCCTTGAGAACGCCAAAAAGGGCGTCACGGTCAACTGCGTTGCACCCGGCTATATCGATACCGAAATGGTCCAGGCGGTGCCGGCCAAGGTGCTGGAATCAATCATCGGCCAGATCCCGGCAGGTCGCCTTGGCAGCGGCGAGGAGATCGCCGACACGGTCTCATTCCTGGCTGGTGAACGGGCGGCCTATGTGACCGGCACGACGCTATCCCTGAACGGTGGCCAGTACCTGGTCGGTTGAAAACCTTGGCGGGGTCCAAAAAGCGCCCCGATCCGCGAGCATCTGCTCATCGGGTATGACAGTAGAGCCGACAGCGTTGAAGAAAGGTTTGGTCGCGGCGGCGTTCGCCGCTGCCGCCTTGGTGCTTGCCTTGCCCACGTCCGCCGGTCCCTTGGAGAAGGCGCGCGAGAACCTTTTCCGCCGCCAGGGCGGAGAGGCCGCTGGTCCGCCGCTGGCCCGCTATGTCTCCGAACAGGGCCGCGTCTTCATTCTGGATCGCACCCAGTCAGTCCCGATGCTGAAGTTCCAGGACAGTCCCGAGGTCTGGGCGTTGCACCCTGCACCCGCGCCGCGCGGGGACATGATCTACAAGAACGACCTGGGCGAGCCGGTGCTCAGGGCCACACGGCTGGGCGGCTATACCCTGTTCACAGACGCTCGACCCAGCGGCGAGGCCGTGTCCTTCGCCGGTGGTGCGTCACCCCTGCGGCTGCTGGGGCTGAGCCCCCAGGCCTTGGGCGAGCGTTTGTTGCAGGCCTCGATCCGCTCCGGTCGCGCGGCACGTCGGCAGGTGGTCTTCGAGGCTGAGGCGACGCCCGTTTCAGCCGCGCTGATCGCTGACGCGGCCGCCATCGTGAGCCTGGCCTTCCTGCAGATGGCCGCCCGCGACGGGGGCCGCGCCAGCCTGGCGAAGGTCGGGCGCGTGCAATTCATGGAAGGCAAGAAAGCCTCCGCCACGTTTCGAAACGGCATCCTGCAGGTCGTGGTGTCGCCAGTTCAGGGCGTCGCCGGCCGGCCATCCTCAGACAAACTGATCAAAGTCCTGCGCGACGCCAAATAGCCCTCAGCCCTTGAAATCGTCCTTGGCTGACCGCACGGCCGCGAAGGCCCTCGCGTCGGGCTGTCCCACTACACCCATCCGTCCGGCCAGCGCCGGAGCGCGCAAAAACGGGTTGGTGGCTTTCTCGAGACCAATCGTGGTGGGCACGGTCCATTCACCTCGCTCGCGGGCCGCAAAGATTGCCTCGGTCCGCGTCTTCAGGGCCATGCTGTCGTCGACCGACAGGGCGAAACGGGCGTTCGAGGCCGTGTACTCGTGGGCACAGTAGACCTTCGTGTCGTCCGGCAGGGCGGCCAGCCGCTGCAGGCTGTCCCACATCTGTTCCGGCGTGCCCTCGAACAGTCGCCCGCAGCCCAGCGCGAACAGGGTGTCGCCCACAAAAGCGATCCGGTCGGCGGCATCAAAAAACGCGATGTGCCCCAGGGTGTGACCGCCGCTCTCGATCACCTGGAATGACGTCTCACCAAGCTCGACAATGTCGCCGCCGCGCACTTCGCGGTCCAGCGGCGCGATGCGGGTGACTTCCTGCGGCCCGATGATCGAACAACCGGTCATGATCTTGATGTCGGCGTTGCCGCCGGCGTGGTCGGGGTGCCAGTGGGTGTTGAAGATGAAATCCAGCCCCCAGCCCAGGTCCTCCAGTTCGCGCAGCACCGCCGCCGAATCGGGGGTATCGATGCAGGCCGTCTTGCCCGTGGCGTCGTCGCGGATCAGGAATCCATAGTTGTCCGACAGGCAGGCGAATTGATGGACCGTAAGCGACATGGCTGATCTCCGGGCTCGTAGGCAGCGATTTAGGCTGGTCGAGACGCCCCGTCGAGCATAGCCATCAACCATGCGCCGCGACGTGCTCGAGCTCCGCCAGTTCTACGCCTCCGATCTCGGCAGTGCGGCCCGCGCCATGGTCGAGCGCAAACTCAAGGAAGCCTGGGGCGACACCCACGGCCTGGACATCCTGGCGATGGGCTACGCCACCCCGTTCATTGCCCCTTTCCGTGAACGCTCCCGCCGTGTGGTCGCCGCCATGCCGGCGCAGCAAGGGGTCGAGATATGGCCAGCGGACGGACCCACCCTGTCGACCCTGACGCCGGAAGACAGCCTGCCGTTCCCCAACGCGCTCTTCGACCGGATCCTGATGGTCCACGGGCTGGAGGAGAGTGCTGACCCCGTCGGCCTGCTGCGCGAAGTCTGGCGGGTCCTGGCGCCATCGGGACGGGCGATCATCACCGTGGCGTCGCGCAACGGCCTATGGGCCAACACCGAAAGCACGCCCTTTGGCCATGGTCGCCCCTATACCCGAGGCCAACTGGCCGAGTTGATGCGGGAAGCCGAACTGGAACCATCCGGCTGGACCCGCGCTCTCTATGTGCCGCCGGTCGGCTGGATGGCGCGGTGGGCTGAGGGTTTTGAACAGGCGGGGTCCAGGATTTGGCCCGGCTTTGCGGGGTTGCTGCTGATGGAATGCACGAAACAGACCTTTGCCGTGAAGCCCAGAGGCTCCCGCGCGCCTGTGCGGGCCGTCAGACCGGTGTTGTTGCCAGCGCCCGCCCGATCTTCCGGGCATCGACAACACTTGGCGCCGCCCCGCAATAGGACTTAGCTATGCGGACAGATCATTCCTCCCGGAGGCCTGACGACACATGAAGCTGATAATCGCGGTCATCAAGCCCAGCCGACTGGATGCGGTGCTGGACGCCGTCACCGGTGCCGGTGCCTCTGGCCTCACCGTCACCGAGGTACGCGGCTACGGTCGCCAGCGCGGCAAGACCGAGGTCTATCGTGGTGCCGAGTACGAGGTGAAACTGCTGCCCAAGGTGAAACTCGAGATCGCGGTCCCGTCCGACATCGTCGACGCGGTGATCGAAGCCATCACTCTCAGCGCCAACACCAACAAGATCGGCGACGGCAAGATCTTCGTCCTGGATCTGGAACGGACCCTGCGCATCCGCACGGGTGAAGAAAACGACGCGGCCATCGCGGGGTAGCTCTTCCCTCCCTTAATGGGGAGGGACAGACCGCGAAGCGGTCAGGGTGGGGCGGCCGCGATCAAGCTCCCAAGCCCCGTTCCGACCCGCGCTTCCCCACCCTGCTTGCCTTTTGGCAAGCTGTCCCTCCCCATTAAGGGAGGGAAATCAGTGGGTTCGGCTTGTCCTTGCCTACCCGAACAGGTCCGACTTCGCCGCTGGCACCACGACCCCAACCTCAACCTTGCGGCTCAGCAGGAACAGCGCCGTCTCCGCTCGCCAGTTTTCGATCGGCTGGCGCGGATCGATGCTACGGGCGGGTTTTCCGTCGGCCAGCGACATGCACGCGTCAATCCGTAACCCCAGATCGTCGCAGAGGGTGGTGAAGTCCCGCAGTGTGCAGAGGTGGATGTTGGGCGTGGACCACCAGGGTTCGGGCAGGGCGCCCGTCTCCGGCATCCGGCCCCGGCTCAACAGCGCCCAGCGCACCTTCCAGTGGCCGAAGTTCGGCACTGAGACCACGGCCTGATCGGCGATGCGCAGCAGTTCGGACAGCACGTGCCGGGGCTCGCGCATCTGTTGAAGCGTCTTGGACAGGATCGCGTAGTCAAAGGCCCGGGTCGGGAAGTGGTCGAGGTCACGGTCGCCGTCGCCCTGCACCACCGCCAGCCCGCGCGCCAGACAGGCCGAGACCCCCTCGGGGCTGATCTCCAGCCCCTGGCCATCGATGGCCTTTTCGCGGGTCAACAGCTCCAGCAGTTCGCCGTCTTCACAGCCGACGTCCAGCACCCGTGCGCCGGGTCGAACCAGGGTCAGGATCTCGCGGAAGTCCTCGCGGATGGCGCTCATACCAGACCCCGCGCCTGGGCCTGGGCCGCGAGGAACCCGCGCAGGGTCTGGTCCAGCTGGGGGTCAGGCAGGAAGAAAGCGTCGTGGCCCTTGTCGGTCTCGATCTCGGCGAAACTGGCGCGGCATCCGGCACCGTTCAGGGCGCGGACCACGTCGCGGCTCTCTTGCGTCGGATAGAGCCAGTCTGACGAAAACGACAGGACGCAAAACTTCACATGCCGCGCATTGCGGAACGCCTCGGCCAGCACCCCGCCGTGCTGTGCGGAGAGGTCGAAGTAGTCCAGCGCGCGGGTAATGTAGAGATAGGAGTTGGCGTCAAAGCGGTCGACAAAGCTGGCACCCTGGTGACGCAGGTAACTCTCCACCTGAAAGTCGGCGTCAAAGCCCCAGGACAAACCGTCCTTTTGCAGCTCGCGGCCAAATTTCCGCTGTAGCGCCGACTCCGACAGATAGGTGATATGGGCGGCCATGCGGGCGACGGCCAGCCCCTTATCGGGGCGCACCCCAGCCGCCAGATAGGACCCGCCGCACCAGTTGGGGTCGGCCATGATCGCCTGCCGACCCACCTCGTGAAATGCAATGTTCTGCGCCGAATGACGGGCGGCGGCCGCGATGCAGACCGCGCTGAACAGCTTGTCGGGATAGTCAGCTGCCCACTGCAGCACCTGCATGCCCCCCATAGACCCGCCGACCACAGCGAACAGGGTCTCGATCCCCAGAGCCTCGATCAGCATGGCCTGGGCGCGGACCATGTCGGCGATGGTGATCACCGGGAACTTCAGGCCGTACGCTTCGCCGGATTGTGCATCGATGGACGCCGGGCCCGTGGTGCCCATGCAGCCGCCGACCACGTTGGTGCAGATGATGAAATGGCGCTCGGGGTCCAGTGGTCTGCCGGGACCGACATAAAGGTCCCACCAGCCAGGTTTACCCGTGATCGGGTGGGCGGAGGCCAGATGCTGGTCACCCGTCAGCGCATGACAGACCAGCACAGCGTTGGTCCGGTCCGCATTCAGCCGACCATAGGTCTTGTAGGCGATTTCCAGCGGGACGAGGGTCGCGCCCGAATCGAGCCGCAAGGGCTGGTCCGCCGTGAAGCGCCAGGTCCCGCCGCCCGTCTCGACCTCGCCTGTTGTGGACGCCTGCGCCGTCATGCCGCCTTGGACCGTCTCGCCCCACCACTGTCAATGGGTTGCAGCCCGCCGCACCTGGGCTAGAGCCTTTCCGGATCAGATGGAACCATCTGATCCGGATGAAAAGGCTCGCTCTCCATACATTTAGAGCGTGACGGGCGCTTAAACCGGTATCCACTTGAAGCTGTCACGCTCTATGAGAGCGTAATCAGGGAGCGTCCATGGATCGGTTGATCCTCCTCCGGCACGGCCAGGCCGAACCGGGTTCAGAGACTGGCGAAGACTTTGACCGTCGGCTGGCGCCCCACGGGATCGTTGAGTCGCGGGCCATGGGTCTGCGCCTGGCCGAGATGGGGTATGTGCCGGATGTTGCGCTGGTCTCGACGGCGGCCCGCGCGCAGGGCACCTGGGACGCGGCCTGCGTGGCGTTTCCCAACGCAGAGGTGCGCTTTGAGGATGATCTCTATCACGCCGATTCCGGCGCGGTTCGCAGCTTTGCCTTCGAAGCGGGGGCGGCCAGCGCCACAGTCCTGGTGGTGGGCCACAATCCGGGGCTTCAGGAACTGACTGTGGCGCTGATGCGCGAAGGTCATGCGCCGTCCAGCCTGATCGCCCGGGCCCATCGCCGTTATCCTACTGCGGCGGCTTCGGTCTTCCTGATCGATGCTGAAGGACGGCCGCACGCCGACGGCCTGTTCTTCCCGGAGCGCTGAGGTGCTGATCTACAAAATCCTGCCGCGCGCCGAGTGGATGGCGGCCAAGGCTGTGGGTCGCTTTGAAGGTTCCGTCATCGATCTGCAGGACGGCTACATCCACTTTTCAACGGCCACCCAGGCCACCGAGACGGCGCGCAAGTACTTCACCGGCCATCCTGATCTGGTGGTGCTGGAGGTTGAGGCTGACGATCTTGGGGTCGCCCTGAAATGGGAGCCGTCGCGTGGCGGCGACCTGTTCCCGCACCTCTACGCAGCGCTGGCGGTGGCGGCAGTGCGCGCGGTCCATGACGCGCCGCTCGACGCGGGCGGCGTCCCGCGCGTTCCCGCATGACCGATTTCCATGGCCTCGCCACCCGCGCGCTTCGGGTGCTCGACCCCGAGGACGCGCATACCTGGGCCATCCGGGGCCTGAAGCTGGGGCTGGGTCCCCGGGCGCCAGTGGATGATCCGATCCTGGCCTGCGAGATCGCGGGCCTCAGCCTGCCAAATCCCGTGGGGCTGGCCCCCGGCTTTGACAAGAACGGCGAGGTGTTCGGCCCCATGCTGCGCGCGGGGTTTGGCTTTGCGGAGTGCGGGACGGTCACGCCGCTGCCGCAGGTGGGCAATCCGCGGCCGCGCCTGTTCCGGCTGACAGAAGACCTGGCGGTCATCAATCGGATGGGGTTCAACAATCAGGGTCTGGAGGCCTTCGCCAGCCGCCTCGCGCGCCGGGGTCATGGCGTGGTGGGTGCCAATCTCGGGGCCAACAAGGATTCGGAAGACCGGCTGGCGGACTACACCACGGGCTTGCGACGGCTCTGGGGGATGGCGTCCTATTTCACGATCAATATCTCGTCGCCCAATACGCCGGGCCTGCGGGCACTGCAGACGGCGGCGGCCCTCGACGACCTTCTGGGACGCCTGACCGGCACGGCGCAATCGCTGCCGGCCGGCGTAGCGGCACCGATGTTCCTCAAGGTCGCGCCGGACCTGGACGACACCGAGATCGAAGCCATCGTCGAGGTTGTTGTCCGCAATGGACTGGCTGGCATTATCGTCGCCAACACCACCGTTGATCGCCCGCAGTTGAGGTCGTCTCACCGCGACGAGACGGGTGGCCTGTCCGGCGCGCCGCTGTTCGGGCCTTCTACCGCAATCCTGCGGCGCTTCCGCGCCGCGACAGCGGGCCGGTTCTTGTTGATCGGCGTCGGCGGCATCGGGTCCGGCGCAGAAGCCTACGCCAAGATCCGCGCCGGTGCCTGCGCCGTGCAGCTCTATTCCGCCCTGGCGTTTGAAGGCCCCGGCCTGGTGACGCGTATCAAGCACGACCTGGCGCAACGGCTGCGCGCGGATGGATTCCGGTCTGTCTCTGAGGCAATCGGGGCGGAATAGTCCCTTACCTCGGGCAGGCGCGTTGCCCCGCGCCGTCGCCTGCATTAACTCGGTAGGACGATGGCGGACGTCACCACGCCGACCGAACTTCCTGCGCGACCCTGGCGCCGCCGCCTCTTCTGGCCCGGCGGCCTTTCCGCGCGCCTGCTGGTCCTGACCGTGGTGATTGCAACGCTGGGGGGCACGCTGGCGATCCTGCCGGCGATGGCAGCCTATGAGAAGCAGTGGTTGCTGGACCGCGTCCGCGCCGCCGAACTGGCCTCGCTCGCCGCCGAGGTGGCCCCGGACCGGGTGGTTTCCGAACAACTCAAGACCCAGCTGCTGGAAGGCGCTGGCGTGGAGATCGTGGCGGTCTCCAGCGACGGCGTTCGCCGCCTGGTGTTCGCCAATGTCCGCCCGTCACGACCGCCTTATCTTGTGGATTTGCGTGACAATGCTGCGGGTCTCGGCCTGTTCGCGCCGTTCCAGACCCTTTTCGGACCCGGAGATCGTGTGCGGGTGATGGCGGAACCGCGGTTCCGCGAGGCTGATTTCATCGAGTTTGTCGCCACAGACACCGAGCTCAAGAGAGCGCTGGCCAGCTATCTCTGGCGGTTGGTAGCGATTGTGGCGGGGGTCTCGGCCCTGGCCGGGTTGATCGTTTTTCTGGCGCTCAATCTGTTCCTGGTGCGACCGATGCAGCGGATCACCTTCGCCATGGAGCGTTTCCGCGCCGATCCCGACGACCCGGCGGCACGTGTCCAGCTGTCCGGGCGTCGTGACGAAATCGGCCGGGCCGAAGCCGAGCTGGACCGCATGCAGGCCGACTTGCGCACGGCACTCAGCTCCCGCGCCCGGCTGGCCGCGCTGGGCGAGGCGGTGGCCAAGATCAACCATGACCTCAAGAACATGCTAACCGGCGCGCAACTGGCCTCCGAGCGCCTG
>JANORH010000240.1:0-4435 GCA_031415215.1 Alphaproteobacteria bacterium
TTTTGCCAACCCCTGCTCAATCGGAGCTATCACGGTTGCCACAATGGGGATCGTTTTCGTTGCGTTGTAGGCCGCTACGGCAGCAAGATCATCGATCGCGGAAATCACATCCACACGCAAGTCGACCAGCTCTTTGGCTAATGATTGGTAAAGCTGCCTATCGCCTTTGGTGTAACGGTACTCAAGGATCAGGTTTCGTCCGATCTGCCAGCCACGCTGATTCAACGCAGAATGAAAAGCCTCTTCCGCTATCGGGTAGGAACCCAGCCCGCCCAAGCGCATAACCCGTCCCACCGGCGCCTTCGCCGACAACCTAGCAGCCGTCAACGCCGCGGCTACGGCGGCAACAGTATGCACTGCAAGCCGCCGTTTCACTGAATCACCTCATCAGCGCGCAGCAGCAGCGACTGCGGGATGGTGATGCCGAGGGCCTTGGCGGTTTTCATATTGATAGTGAGCAGGAACCTGGCCGGTTCTTCGACCGGGATATCGGCGGGCTTGGTGCCCTTGAAGATACGGTCGATTTGCCAGGCGTTTCGTTCGGCCATCGCGCGGAAGTCTGGTGCATAACTCATCAGTCCACCTGCAACAACGGGTTCCCGGATGGAATAGAGCGCCGGGATCCGCAGGCGTGCGGCAGCATCGACGATCTGTGCAAAGCGCTCGCCACTGACCCCGACCATGGAAACACCAATTGCGTCCGGCCGTTCGCGCTCAAGCGAAGCAAGCGCCAAGTCGAGATCTGCCCTGGTTCGCACGTCCTTCTCCTGAAGAGTCAAGCCGTACCTGTTGACTGCATCCTCAAACGACTTTGTATATTGATTCATGCCGGGATAGGAAAGATCACCGAACCAGGCAAGGCGCTTCATCGCGGGCACCGTATCGCGAAGGACTTCCACCAGCTTACCGGCCATTCCCGGCACATTCGTCGTCGTTCCGGTGATATTGCCGCCGGGCCTGGCTAGGGAGGACACAAACCCCATCTCGACCGGCCCGGAGGCATACAGCATGACGATGGGAATTGTGGCGGTTGCCGCCTTCAACGCGGCGATCTCGGGGTTCAGCATGCCGAGGAGCACGTCAGACTTGTTGGCCACCAGTTCTGCAGCAAGGGTGGGTAAGCGGTTCCTTTGTCCCTGTGCATACTTATAGTCGAAAACGAAATCGCGACCCTCGACGTAACCCGTCGATGTCAGGAAGTAGGTAGCGGTTGGCCAGCGGGGCCAAGACTCCGAGAGCAAGCCAACTCGCCAGACCTTGCCCGAATTCGGCTGCGGGAACACGTTGCCGTGAGCGGTCATCAGGACCATGGCCAACGGCCCAAGGACCGCGTCACGTCTTTTCATCCGACCCCCTCTCGTCGTGGACCAACGTAGGAATGGAATCAGAAGGCGCGAAGCCCGGTGACGCCAAGGTGGAATCAGTTTATCGCTGAACGCCCGCTATGTGAAGCATTGCTGCCTACGCGCCCGGACGGCGAAGGTCGGGAACAGTCTAATCCGGTCTGTCGCAGGGCCTGGAAACCCGATACGGAAAGCCTCTGACGTTTCCGCACTTGGTTCACCTCTGACGAGAATTCAAGAATTTTCCATACATAAACCAGTTGTTTTTCGTATGGATCGCTGAATCATGGATCTGTTCACCAGAACGAAATTTCATGCGTGCCGCTAAACAACCCCAATGGATATCATTAGGCATGGACCCGTTCGATCTCCAACACTTCATCGAGGCACAAGACCCGATCTACGACGACGTTGTCTAGGAATTGGCCGCCGGCACCAAGACCAGCCACTGGATGTGGTTCGTGTTCCCGCAATTGCAGGGTCTGGGTCGCAGTTCCATGGCGGTCAAGTTCGGCATCGCGTCCAGAGAGGAGGCGCTGGCGTACTGGCAGCACCCCATCCTCGGCGTCAGGCTGAAGGAATGCATGGAGTTGGTCCTGGCTGTCAAGGGCAGGAACGCGTTCCAGATCTTCGGTACGCCAGACGACTTGAAGTTTCGATCGTCGATGACGCTGTTTTCGCATGCGGTTCCGGACGAACCATTCTTCATGCGAGCGCTGGTCAAGTATTTCGATGGGCGGGATGATCCGAGGACCATGGAGTTGCTGGGCAGACGGTAAGGACACAGGCGGAACGATATTTTTCCGCTCGGCCGGCGGCGGTGGCGCGAGAATATCGCACCGTGAAGACATTTGCCCATTTCGTCACCATCTATGCCCCACGCGCACAAATTTGGGAGGTGTTGAGCGACCTGGAACGATGGCCGCAGTGGACGGCGTCGGTCGACAAGGTGCAACGGATGGACAACTCAGTCTTGGGCGTCGGAAGCCGCATTCAGATCAAGCAACCCAAACTCGCCGCGGCGCAGTGGACCATCACCGGTTGGAAACCCGGAAAATCGTTCACTTGGGAATCAAGATCCATGGGCGTGCGGATTACCGCGCGTCACCGCATTGTCGAAGAGCCCAGTACCTGCAAACTCGAACTGCGCCTGCAACTCGACGGTTGGCTTTCGCCAGTCGTGAGCGCCCTGGCGGGCCGCCTGATGCGCCGCTACATGGCCATGGAGGCCGCAGGAATCAAGAGCGCGTCGGAAGCGCCGCTGAAACCGTGAACCAAGATCTGGCAGTTGCCCTGTTGCCGGCAGTCCAATTGGGGGCTGAATGGTCCGGTGGCCAGAGCCAGCTGCCCATCACGTCGCGCAACGGAGCGGCCCATCGGTCTGCCGTCTTGAACCATAGCCCTCATATGCGGCAAGACCGTGCGCAGACGCGTTTCGGCGGTCCAGACGGCTACGACGCTGGCTTGTCAAATCGAATGTCAGCAATAGAGAAAAGTGTAGACCGGCAAAGCAGCGTAGAGAGTCGCCCACCAATGCCCGTAATGCGGCGGTCCAATTGCATGAGGTTGGGCGCCGGTCACCTGCCGTTCGTGTTCGCCAGCAAACGACCCTGGGGCGCCATAGGCTGCCCTGATCTCGTCGCCCCAAAGCGACCGTTGGACTCGCACTCAGGCGGGCGGTGACATTGAATCAATCAATGACCTACGCTCTGGCGGGCCTGGAAGCGGCTTGATCGGCCATCCCAACTCAGTTACCTTACGACCCGTATCAAAAATATGGGTAACCCATATGAAGACTACGATCGAACTGCCAGACGACCTTCTAGAGCGCAGCAAAGCTGTTGCGCGGCGCGAAATTTCCACGCTGAAGGCGCTGATCGAAGAGGGCCTGCGCCTCGCGCTGCAGGCGCGCAGGCGCAAGCCTGCCGCGCCTTTCGCCCTGCAGCCTTTCCTGGGTGACGGCTTGTCGCCGGAGTTCGCGGGTGCCGGCTGGGAGACGATGCGCGACGAGATCTACCGTGATCGCGGTTGACACCAACATCCTGGTCTATGCGCACCGCGTGGACTCGCCCTTCCACGACCGTGCACGCCTGACACTGGAGTCGCTCGCCGTCGGGGTCCGGGCATGGGCCATTCCCTGGCCGTGTGCGCACGAGTTCTTCGCCGTCATCACACATCCCCGCATCTACAAGACCGCCACGCCCGCCAACACGGCTTTCGCTCAACTGCGCGCTTTGCAGACGCTGGCCAGCCTAGCGCTCATCGCCGAGGCCGACGACTACGTGCAGCATCTGGAGCCGCTGGCGCTGGCGGCCAAGGCGCACGGAGGGGCGATTCACGACGCGCGCATCGCCGCGATCTGCCTTTCGCACGGCGTGGCCGAGTTGTGGTCGGCCGACCGCGACTTCGCCGGCGTCTTCGGGGGCGAGGCGATCATGTTGACCCGTCGGGAAGCCGCCGGCCGCGACCGACTCCTGATGGCTGCTATGGTGGCCGGCGTCAAACACCCTGGCCGCCCGGCGACAACTTTCCTGGCCGGTGGCTTTGGCCGTCACGGTGGCTCAGGCGGGGACGCTCCAGCACCCGAGTACCACCCAGCCAGCACTCGATGGGGTTGGCATACAAACGTACCGCCAGGCTTTGTCCAATGAGTTGGCTCGGCGCGCTGTACTGCACGCCGCGCACCAGGAACATGGAGTATTTGCTCACCCGTGCCGGCACCTCCTCGAACTCGGCCGTGCGCCGCGCTGGCAGTGTGCGCAGCATCGCCCGCTCCACCGCCAGGCGCACCGCCACGCGGGCGTTCATGCGGCCAACGATCTTCTCCACCAGCGCCTCGTAGTGGGCGCGCTCATCGAAGTGGCGCGAGCCGCGCAGGCGCAGCGCCTGGTCCAACGCCGTCTTGAGCGAGTCGTGACGCGATTCGATGGAGCCGTTCTCCTGCGACTGGCCCGGATTGCAGCGGCTCGCGCGCATGCCGTAGTGCTGGCACAGCGCGGCGTACCGCACGGTGAGTTCCTGTTCTTCGGCCAGGTTGTTGAAGGCCGCCGACAGGCTGTCTGTGCGGTGTTCTTCGGGCACGCCACCCAGGG
>JANORH010000241.1:0-12633 GCA_031415215.1 Alphaproteobacteria bacterium
ATGTCTGCGCCCATCACGGCCAGCCCTGCCACAAGGCCGGCATGGGTGCCCGCACTGCCGGTGGCGGTGACGATCCGGTCGATCACAAGGCCCGCTTCGTTGGCTTGGGTGACCATTTCCAGTGCGCATTCGGCATAGCCCAAAGCGCCCACGGCGTTCGAGCCGCCCCCGGGGATGATGTAAGGCCGCCCTCCAGCTGAAGTGACCTCAGCGGCCACCAACGCCAGTTGTGCGTTCATGTCGGTTCCGCCCGCCACCGTGCGGAGCCGCGCGCCCAGCAGTTCGTCCAGCAGCACATTGCCCGAGCGATTGTAGTCGACGGTGTTGGAGCCGGTGCGGGCCTCCAGGATGATCTCGCACGTCAGGCCGAACCGGGCGGCTGCAGCCGCCGTCTGGCGCACGTGGTTCGACTGGACCGCCCCTTGCGTCACCAGAGTGTCGGCGTCCTGGTTCAGGGCGTCGCCCAGCAGAAACTCCAGCTTTCGCGTCTTGTTGCCGCCTCCGGCCAGGCCGGTGCAGTCGTCACGCTTGATCCAGAGTGTGGGTCCGCCGCCATCGGCTCGCGTCAAATACTCGGTCAGGCCGGGCAGCGGCTCGAACGGCGTCGGCAGATGGGCGAAACGGACGGGGTTGAAGCGGGCGAAATGCATGCGAACGCCCTAGCATGGCCGGACCCGCGGGCGCGACAATGACGTACCGCCTGAACGTTTTTGCAGAACCGCGCCGCGTACCTGAGCAACGACTACAGGTTTTCGGGAAATTCTGGATCGCGCCTGGGCGGCTATAGTGCCCGGGGTGTGACGCCGCTGCACTTTGGCCTGCCCGGCACCCGTCAGGTCACCGTTGAGGTGACCTTCATGAGCGTCAGCGGCCGCAAGGTTCAGCGGCTGGAGAAGGTGAGCATCCCGACCTACAACGGCCGGACGCTCGTGATCCGGCGTGCAAGTTGACCGATCAGGTCAGGGCCGCAGTTTCTTCGGCACCATGGCCACCTGTTCCGGCGACAGCTTGACAATGGAATCGACGATGCAACGGGTTTCGAAGCCGCTCCTGTCGATGCCGATATCCATGTCAATGGGTTTGCAGATGATGTCCGAGCCCGGCGGGTTACGCGTGATGATCGGGTCGGACGAGGTCGCGCCCGCAAGGCATCCACCTTTCATGGTGACGCGGTAGGCCGACTTGTCGCGGCCCGAGATCAACAGGGTTTCGCGGTCCAGAATGGTGTGATTGCGGATATCGTGACTTCGGATGCACTGGCCGGCCGGCAGGCCGGTTCCGCGCGGCGGCGCGTTGCCCAGTGGCGAGACCTTGGCCGCAATGGCCACCGTCGAGAGTGTGGCCACCGTGGCGGCCAGGGCAATGATCGAGAATTTCATCAGCATGTCTCCAAAACAGACCCTCATATTCATGATACGCGCGCCGAGGCGTTTCGTCTTCGATTTTGAGACTGGCGAGGAAGCATCAACAGGAATACCCTTAGATCTCTCCTCGGGGGGCCGCGCTCAAGCGGCTGAGAGGTGGGTGAGCCCACGACCCGTCGAACCTGATCCGGGTCATGCCGGCGAAGGGAAGGGTGCGTACCTCCCGATCCTCCGCCCGTGGTCCGTCCATCTTTTGAGGATGCGCGCGCATGAACAAGCTGATCGGCAACCTGCAACCCGGCAGCATCCCCACGGGCGAGCGTCCGGGGTCGAAGAAGGTCTACCAGTCCGGCGTGCTCTGGCTTGACATCCGCGTGCCGTTCCGTGAGGTGGCCGTCCACCCCAGCGCCAATGAGCCGGCGCTGACGCTGTACGATCCGTCCGGCCCCTATACCGACCCGACCGCCAGCAGCGATATCGAGCAGGGCCTGCAGAAGACCCGCGAGCCCTGGGTGGTGTCGCGCGGGGACCTGGAGCTCGTGGCCAATCCACGCGAGGTGAAGCCCGAGGACAACGGTTTCGCCCGGGGCGCGCACCTTGCGCCCCAGTTCGATGCGCCCCGCCGGGTCTACCGCGCCAAGGCGGGTGCCAACGTTACCCAGCTTGAGTACGCGCGACGCGGCATCATCACGCCCGAGATGGAGTATGTGGCCATCCGCGAAAACCTGCGCCGTCAGCAGGGCGACGCCTTCATTCGCGACGGTGAAGACTTCGGCGCCGAGATCCCGGACTTCTGCACCCCGGAGTTCGTGCGCGACGAGATCGCGCGCGGCCGCGCCATCATTCCGGCCAACATCAATCACACCGAGCTGGAGCCGATGATCATCGGCCGCAACTTTCTGGTGAAAATCAACGCCAACATCGGGAATTCGGCGGTCCTCAGCCACGTCTCCGATGAGGTGGACAAGATGGTCTGGTCGATCCGCTGCGGTGCCGACACTGTCATGGACCTCTCGACCGGTCGCAACATCCACAATATCCGCGACTGGATCGTCCGCAACAGTCCGGTGCCGATCGGCACCGTGCCGATCTACCAGGCGCTGGAAAAGGTCAACGGCGTCGCCGAGGACCTGACCTGGGAAGTGTTCCGCGACACCCTGATCGAACAGGCGGAACAGGGCGTGGACTACTTCACCATCCACGCCGGTGTGCGCCTGGCCTATGTGCCGCTGACGGCCACCCGCGTCACTGGCATCGTCAGCCGCGGCGGCTCGATCATGGCCAAGTGGTGCCTCAGCCACCACAAGGAGAACTTCCTCTACGACCACTTCGAAGACATCTGCGAGATCATGAAGGCCTACGACGTGTCGTTCAGCCTGGGCGACGGCCTGCGTCCGGGTTGCATCGCCGACGCCAATGACGCGGCCCAGTTCGGCGAGCTGGAGACCCTGGGCGAACTCACCCAGATCGCCTGGAAGCACAATGTTCAGGTGATGATCGAAGGCCCCGGCCACGTGCCCATGCACAAGATCAAGGCCAACATGGACAAGCAGCTGAAGGTCTGCGGCGAGGCACCCTTCTACACCCTGGGTCCGTTGACCACCGACGTGGCACCTGGCTACGACCACATCACCTCAGCGATCGGGGCGGCGATGATCGGCTGGTTCGGCACGGCGATGCTTTGCTACGTGACGCCGAAAGAGCACCTGGGCCTGCCCAACCGCGAGGACGTGAAGGTGGGCGTCATGACCTACAAGCTGGCGGCCCACGCAGCCGATCTGGCCAAGGGGCATCCGACGGCGCGGGCCTGGGACGATGCGATCTCACGCGCGCGGTTCGAGTTCCGCTGGGAGGATCAGTTCAACCTGGGGATCGATCCCGAAACGGCGCGCGAGTACCACGACGAGAGCCTGCCGAAGGAGGCGTTCAAGACCGCCCATTTCTGTTCCATGTGCGGCCCCAAGTTCTGTTCGATGAAGATCAGCCAGGACATACGCGAACAGGCCCGCAGCCAGAACGACGTCGCCACGGGCATGGCCGAAATGGCCGAGAAGTTCCGCGCCGGGGGCGGAGAGATCCTGGTGCCGGTGGCGCCGGGGGAGTGATTTTCGTCAGCGTCTTTCGCTGACCTGACCATTCTGTCGTCAGTTCCTGCAAGCCGCCAGGTCCTTGACCACCACCTTCAGATTGTTCTCGCGGTCGTAGTCGGAGAGATCGTTCTTCGCCGCATAGCCGCTGAGGATCGCCGCTGACTCCTGCAAGGCGACGCAGGCCTGCGCTTCCTTTGTAGCGCTGCGATAGACGGCGGACGCATCCTTGAGTCCCACAGCCAGATGAAGCCGCGAGCCCTTGTTGCCGCCGCTGCGTTCGGCGAGCTCCCGCCGGATCCCTACCGCTTCAACAGCAGCGGCGACGGCTTGCGGATGAGCTTTGCGTGCGCTTTGAACCTGGGCGAGCACCATACCGGCCAAGGCGACTGATTCCATTGCGCCGGCGTCGGTGGGGTTTTGCGCCACCATGGCGCGCGCCATGGCCTGCCCCTCTTTGATGGTCGCGAGCGACTGATCAAGTCGACCGGCTCGCCGCTGTCCGTCGCTCAAGGACCAGAGCGCGAAAATCAGCCGGCGTGTCCACGTCGGGCGTCCGTTCGTGGCGGCCACCCATGAACGATCCAAGGCCACGGCCTGGCGAAGACGTCGGTCCGCCGCATCGAACTGGCCCGCTTCGAGAAAGACGGCTCCGCTTTGCTGCAGGAGTCCGCTAAGCGAACCGGCGACCGCATTGCTGTTGCGAAGCGAAGCCGGAAGGTTTTCAGCAAACTTCAGACCGGCTTCGTAAACCCGCCCCGCGCCCGGAATGTCATTGTCAAAGCCATAGCTATCGCCCTCGTAGAGGTAGGCACCGGCCAGGGCACCCGCGCTACGCTCTGTCTGCTTCGGCAGACCGGAGAGGAGCTTGCGGGCGCGAACAGCGCGTTCGCGCGCCGTCTTGGCGGCCCCATCCGAATAGAGGCTCTCGCCCGACAGCGTAGCCAGCTGGTGACCCAAAGCGAGCGAGACATCCGCGCGATCAGGATACTCTGCGTGCAGTTTCTCGAGAATGACCTGTGACCGGGCCAACAGGACCTTGCCCTCTTCACGTCGGCCCAGAGACGCGCCGCCGGTTGAACCCATCACCCGGCCCAACCGGAAATACCCTTCGCCAGCCTCAAGGCGCACGTCGACCGGCGCGTTCGGGTCAGCGGCGAGGCGATCCAGGTAGGCCTGCGCCGTCTGCGCCAGCTTCAGTCGCGCATCGACCGATCCCTGAACCTTGGCGATCTCGTCGTACAGATCGAACATCACGGTTTTCGCGAGGGATCTAACCTCCTGAAACCGCATCTCGGCCTCCGCCCGGGCCGCTTCGGCCCTGGCGTTCGCCACCAGCGTCACACCCAGAGCTGTGGCCAGCAGAATGGCCGCTGTCGCCGCCCCGCCTACAGCCAGCCGATGACGGCGGACAAATTTGCCAAAGACGTAGCGCCGGCCACCGTTGATGGCGGCCACCGGAAAGCCTGAGCGCCAGGCGACGAGATCAGCCCGCAAGTCCTCGACCGTGGCATACCGCTCGACGGGGTCGTCCGCTGTCGCGCGCGTGATGATGGCGGTCATCTCGGCCTCGGCGGGATCACCCTCAATCAGCCAGGCCAGCACACGGCCGAGCGCGTAGATATCCGACAGGGTTGTTGAAGGTGCGCCCGATATCCGCTCCGGCGCGGCGAAGCCCTGCGTATGGACGCCCTTGTTTGGCGTCACGAGCGCCTGCGCGACCGTCGCAAAACTGGCCGATGAGATGCCGAAATCGATCAGCTTCGGCCGGCCCGCCGCATCCACCAGAACATTGGCGAGGGTAATATCGCCATGCACGATCAGGTTCTGGTGCGCGAAGGTAACCGCCGACGCCGCCGCCAGAAACAAGTCCAGCCGCGCGTCGCGTGATGGCGTCTCGGCCTCTCGCCAGCGGGCCAGGGTCTGACCTTCCACCAGCTCCATAACGATATAGGGCTCGCCGGCCTCCGTCTCGCCGCCGTCGAACAGCCGCGCGATATTGGGATGCGCCAGGTTGGCCAGGGTCTGTCGTTCGCGTCGGAACCGCTCGATCAGAGCACCGGACAGGGCACCCGGGCGGATCACCTTGATGGCCACGGCGTGCTCGAAGTCGCCGGCCTCACGCTCACCGCGATAGACCGCGCCCATGCCACCCTGACCAATCAGGCCAGTGATCCGATAGGCCCCGATCCGGTCCGGCGCCGCAGTCTGACCCGCGCGGGCGGCTGCACCGCCGGTGACGAACGCCATCGCCGCGTCGAACGATCCGGCCAACAGATCCAACGCCCGCCGACGCACGGCATCCGATACCGGTTGTCCTTCGATCCATCCGACGCGCTGGTCCGAGGGGTGCGCCATGGCCTGTTCCAACAGATCAAGCGCGCCGGCTTCGAGGGACCCGCTATCCATTGACGGGCTGCAGGGCCTCATAGAGCCACAGACGGGCCGCCTGCCAGCGTCGTTTCACCGTCGACTCCGACAGGTTCAGCACCACGGCGATGTCGGAAATTTCCATCCCCCCGAAGTAGCGCATCTCCACGATTTCGGCGCGCTGGCGGTCGATGCTGCCGAGGCGGTCCAGCGCCGCGTTGACGTCATCAAGATCGGCGTTGCCCACATCCGGCAGGGTGGTCTTGAGCTCGACCTTCAGGTGATGGCGCTTGTTGGTACGCTTGGCGCGCACGTGCTCCAGCAAGGCGCGGCGCATCATCACCGAGGTCAGCGCCATGAAGTGCGCGCGGTCCTGCCAGTCAATCCGGTCCAGCACGATAAGTTTCAGGATGGTCTCGTGGACCAGATCGCCGATGGAAAGGGACACATCGCGCTCGCCACGCAGCTGGGCCGCTGCGGCGATCCGCAGTTCGTTGTAGAGAATTTCGAAAAGCCGATCACGCGCCACCACGTCGCCGCCACGCCAGGCCGATAGCAACCGGCGCACCCCGTCATTGGCGGTCAGATCGAGCATCGAATCTATAGTGCGGGGCCGTTTGACGACTGACAAGCGCCTACACCCTGCAGGCGAATAAACCGTACTGCGCCGGCGCTTGGCGGTTGGCCTGCCGTCGGTTTAATCATCGGTGATGGCGAACTCCCCCGACCTCGAACCTGACGGCCACTATTCCGGTTTGGAGCTCTCCGGCTATGAGTGGGCCGAGCGGGACCTGACGGATGTCCACCTGACAGACTGCACGGTGGTGGATGCCCAGCTTTCGTCGGTGATTCTGCAGAACGCGCGGTTCGTGCGCTGCCGCTTTGTGCGGTGCCGGTTCGCCCACGCGGATCTGCGCGAGGCGCAGTTCGATCACTGCGACCTCGCCGATCCCGATACTCATTCCGGCTCGCAGTTCGCATTTTCCCGGCTGGACGAGACGCGGTTCACGGCCTGTGACCTCTCGTTCGCTGACGTGGACCGGACCAGCCTCTACGGCGTGATGTTCGAAGCCTGCAATCTGCGCGGCGCGCGGTTTCACAAAGCGGATTTCAGCCGGACGTTCGGCGGCAAGGTAGTGCGCACGGCGGCGGCGTTCACCGGGTGTAATCTGGAACTGGCCGATCTGGCCGATGCGGCCCTGCCCGGCTGCGACCTGTCACGATCTTCCTTGCGCGAGGCGGACCTGACGGGGGCAAATCTCGAAGGCTGCGACCTGACCGGATGTGACCTGTTTCAGGCCCTGACCTCCGGCTGCAAGCTGGCCGGCGCCGACCTGCGCGAGGGCGAGCTCTCTGGCCTGGACCTGACGGCGCTGGGCAGCGTCTCGGGCCTCAAGATCACGGCGAGCCAGCAGTATCAGTTGCTCAGCGCCATGGGCGTGGATGTGCATCCGGACTGACGCTTCCTCTCCCTTTCGTCGCCCTCGCTATCGCGAGGTTATGGTGCCAACCCTGCAGCGGCGCGGGACAACAACGCCGTCAGTTCCGCCTTGCTCTTCACGCCGGTCTTGTCGATCAGGCTCTGGATGTGGTGGCGCACGGTGTGGAAGCTCAAGCCCAGGGTTTCGGCGATCTCCCGGGCGCTGGCCGCGTTTGCCACGGCGAGCGCGACCCTGGCCTCCGCCGCCGTGACTCCGAACAGACGTTGAAGGTCCGGGGCGGAAATCTGCGCGGCGACGGCAAGATCGGTTATGCAGACGATCACAGACCTCCCGTTCATCACGGTGGCCATGCGCTCCGACCTCACCGGTGCCACGGTCACCGACAGGGGCGAACTCTGGGCCGGTGACCGCAGCAGCATGGATCCGGCCTGGCGGTGTTCGATATCGCCGGTTCCGGCCGCAGCAATCAGTGCGTCGAACTGGCGTGCCGTTGCACTGTCAAGCGCACTGACGAACCCGTGCTTCAGATACAACCCGGCGCGCGCGGCCAGCAGACGTTCCGCCTTGAGATTCATCCGTCGCAGAAATCCGGTCGGATCAAGCACAATCAGTGCATGCGGCGAGGTCTCCAGGGCGGCGGAGACATCACGATCCTTCAGGCCGAGGTCAGACAGCTTCTGGGTCATGGCAAACGCGCGCTGAATATGCGGCCGCAAACGCTCGCCGCGTTCCAGCTCCGCCTGGGTGCAAGTCTCAAGGCGGTTCACCACCAACTGCGCGAAGTAATGCGGCTGGTCGGTCAGGTGAACCATCATCGCAGAATTGATGTTCTGCGGTCGTAGATAGTCGTTGTAAAATTCGGTCCGCGCCAGCTCGTCGGCCGGCAGCCAGGCGTCGGTGGTCAGAACGTGACCGCGCCATCGCTCCCTTCCGCCCACAAACCGCGGCGGTTCGGCGAACGGGTTCAAAGTGGCATAGTGCGTCTGGTATTGTGGGGTCAGCACAGGATCAGAGTAGATGCTGATCTCCGTCGATGTCCCGTTGACGACATTGACCCGCGTCAGAAACGCGCTCCAGCCACCCGTCATTAGCGCGAACTGGTCCATCGCCGGCAGCCAGAGATCGGACTCAATGGCCGCGCTGTAGATCAGGTCAAGGAACCGGGCTTCATCAATTTGCGGCAAGACTGGCTCCAGCGTCGGCACAAACAGGATTTCCAGGAAAATACTTGCCGGGTCGAATGCATTCGCCTGACAGACGAATTCTCTACAGATTGTTCAAATAATACACAGACCGTGTCAGCGTCGCTGCAGACTGGAAACCTTGAATCACAACTCTATCGAGAGGTGAATCGAACGCATATGGCTCAATTGAGCCATTCGAGGTGTCACCCGTTGAGCTATTGGGTTTCCCAGTGGTTAAGAGAGGCAATCTGATGACGAACTCGAACAAGTTTACACAGAAGGGGTTCTCACACATCGCTGTGCTGGCCCTGGCGACGATCATGGCGACGACGACCGCTAAGGCCGAGACCTTCGGCGGGGTCAATTTCCCACAAGGCGCGATCTCGTTCGCCGATTCAGTGGTGTCCTACACGCTAAACCCGGCCAGCCAACCGTCGGCTGCATATCAAGGTGCCTCCAACGCGCTTGGTGCCCCGAACTACAGTGGCCAGAACAACTGCGCTAACCAGGCAAATTGCTCATTCGTGTCTCTGGGTGGCGGCGGGAAGCTTGTCCTTCAGTTCACGGACAATGTGCTGACGGGGTCTGGGAGCAACGCCTTCGATCTTTGGATCTTTGAAATCGGCCCGAACGTCGAAGACACGATAGTCGATGTCAGCGTCAACGGAAATACCTGGCTCTCCGTGGGTCTCGTCACGGGCAGCACCAGAGGCATTGATATTGACGCCTTCGGTTTCGGGACCACATCAGCCTTCACATTCGTTCGGCTGACCGATGTCCTGGCCGAGGGTGGAGCCGGGAATGGCGGCACGGTCGGTGCCGATATCGACGCCGTGGGCGCTATCTCGACCCGGCGATTGACGGCTGCCGTCCCCGAACCCGCCACCTGGGCGATGATGCTGCTGGGCTTCGGCGGGCTGGGCGCGATGCTTCGCCGCCGCCGGAGTCTGGCGCCCGCCGCCTGAACGACGCCTCAGTGAGGTCGTCCTGCCACCAGCCGGGCCACGGCCTGGGTGCGGTTGACGGCACCCAGTTTCTTGCGGGCGTTGTCGACGTGGAACCGCACCGTAGTATCGGATAGGCCCAGGATCACGGCGATCTCCCAGTCCGACTTGCCCTCCGACACCCAGGTCAGCGCCTCGCGCTCGCGGGCGGTCAGGTGCACGTCGTCCGCCAGACCTGGTTCCGACACGCAGACGATGACTGCCGGTCGTTGCTGAAAGACCGCCATACGATCCGACAGGGCAGGCGCGACCGTTATTGACAAGGGCGGGCGGGCCTCGCTGGTCCGCAAAATCACCGAGCCGCCCGTACGCCCGCCTAAGGGGCGCCCGCCCGCCTCCTTGATGAGGGCATCAAGTTGTCCGCGACTGTCGCCGGGTGCCGTCAGGACCCCGCCTACCGCGCGGATATCACGGCGCCTTGCCAGCAGGTGCTCTGCGGCCAGGTTCATGCGGCGCACACGTCCGTCGTCGTCCAGCAGGAAGACAGCTTCGCCGCCGTGGCCATGGCGGCGCTCAAGATCGTCGTCGGCAAGGCCGCTGTCAGACAGGGCCTCGGTCAGCCTGAAAGCACGACGGATATGGCTGTGGCACCGCTTTGCGAGGGCCAGTTCAGGTTGCCCGAAGGGATTCCCAAATCGCGGCCGGTTGATGGTCAGCGAACTGATGTCCAGACCCCTCGCCTCCAGTCGGATCATCATCACCGACTTGATGTCCTGCGGGCGCATGAAGTCGTTGAAGTATTCCTTTCGCTCCAGATCCTCCGGTGCCAGCCAGTCCCGGTCCGTCAGGATGGTGGGACGCCAGCCCGCCATGAAGCCCTCGGGATCCGGCGAGTTCGAGAAAGGGTTCAGACGCCCGTAGTACTGGTCGTAGGGCTTTTCCATGTCAGGGTCGATGCGCGAGACGATGCCGGACCCTGACCCATCCGCCATGCTGAGCCGCGATAGCCAGGCACCGGAACCGCCCAGCATGTCGGCAAACCGCTCCATCGCCGGGATCCACAGGTCCGGTTCGACAGCAGCACCGTAGAGCAGGTCCAGGAAGCCTTCGTCTCGGGAAGTTTGCACGGCGAAGGCCCTCCCGGTGTCCGGAATTACAGCCAATGAAACCCTACAGTTTGGAAATCGATGGTTGCAAGTCCTTACGCCTGAAAGGCGAAAAACGACGCAAAAGGTGCCTATTCGCTACGCAACGCCGGGGCTGGTCGCCTCGACAGCGCCTGGAACGCCGCCAGCAATCCGCCGATCCCGGCCAGCACCGACGCGATGGCCAGCAGGGTAAAGACCCCCGCCCAGTCGACACTCCACTCTGTCTCGAACACGCGCACCACCACCGGCCAGGCAGCGGCATAGCCGAGGACGACACCGGCGGCACCCGCGATCAGACCCACCAGCCCGTATTCCAGCACATAGGCACTGAGAACCTGGGCGCGACTGGCGCCCAGCACCTTCAGGATCGCTGCCTCGCGGGTACGCTCGATGGCGCGGGCTGCGATGGCGCCGGCAAGCACCAGCAGCGCGGCCATCAACGCTACAGCGGCAGCACCCCTTACAGCCAGGGCGACGCGGTCAAAGAGCTCGGTGGCGGCCTCCAGCTGCTCGCGCACCGAAATGATGTTCACTTCAGGAAATGCGCGCCCCAACCCCCGGAAGATGCGCTGTTCCTCGGCCAGGGTGGCCTTGGCGATGGCGAACTGGCGTGGGTTCGCGCCCTCAATGGCGGCGGGGGTCAGAACCAGCGGGAAACTGGCACCGAAGCTGCCGAAATCCACGCGCCGGATGACCGCCACCTTCGTGACGATCTCACGACCCAGAATCGAGATCGTCACTTCGTCGCCAATCTTGATGTTGGCGGCGCGGGCCGGGTCCTGACCCATGGCCAGCAGCGGCGGCCCCGCATAGTCGGCGGACCACCATTTTCCCTCGACGACGCCAGCGTTTGGCGGTTCGGGCCCCAGCGCCGACAGGCTGATGTCGTTGTCGTAGGCCCAGCGTCCCTCGCGGCCAAGCTTGTCCTTGACCACCGGCTGGCCGCGCACGGCGGTGATGCGTCCGGTCAGGAACGGCGCGCGCAGATAGGTATCGGCGTCCGGCGTGCGGCCATAGCCCCTGGCGACTTCGGCGTCGAACTCCGCCACGCGTTCGGCGGGCACCTGGGTGAAGACCAGGGCGGGCGCGGTCTGGGGCGCGATAATCGAAATCTGGCGCAGCAGGCTGGACTGGATCAGCACCACGGCTGCCAGAAGGGCAAAGCCCAGGCCGATGGCCGGTGCCGCCGTCCGCGCCGCCGAGCGCGGCCCGGCCAGGTTGGCCAGTGCGATCCGCAACGACCCGCGCGTACCGCCGCGCATCCGTCCCGCCAGAATAGCGCCACCCCAGCCTGCGGCCCAGAGCACTACGAAGGCCACCGCAACGCCGGCGATCATCAGGGTCGCGGCGAATGGTGTCGGCGCCGTCCAGATTGCCAGACCGCCGAGCCCAACGGCAGCAAGCAGCGCGCCGATCATCTCCGGGCCAAACGTCAGCTTTCCGGTCATGTCGCTGCGGAACAGGCTGGCCGGTGGCGTGGTTCGGGCCCGCGCCAGCGGGGCCAGCGAAAACGCCGCCGCCGAAAGGACGCCAAACGCGGCGGCCTTCAGCAGGGGCATCGGATAGATGGCAAACAGCGCCGGGACCGGCAGGTCACCCTGGATCGCCGCACCCAGCAACAGCGGCGTCGCCGCACCGACCGCAAGGCCAATGGCCACCCCGACCAGCGACAACAGCCCGATCTGGGCCAGATAGATGTCGCGGATCAGGCCGCTCTCGGCTCCCAGCGCCTTCAGCGTGGCGATGGCGGGTTTGCGGCTGTCCACATAGGCGCTGACGGCACCGAACACGCCGAGCCCACCCGCCACCAGCGAGGCCAAGCCGATGAAGCCCAGGAAATACTCCAGCTGGTCGATGATGCGGCTGACACCGGGGGCGGCATCGTTGCGGTCGCGAACCCGGACACCACCCTTGATATCACGCTGCACGCCAGCCTTGGCGCGGGCCAGATCGAGGCCGGGGTTAAGGGCGATCCGCGCGGTCTCGCCAAACGGCAAGCCCGGTTCCAGCATTCCGCCCTGCTCGAGCGCTCCACGGGCCGTCAGGACGCGGGGGCCCAGCTGAAAGCCGCGCGACAGGCGGTCAGGTTCCTGT
>JANORH010000242.1:0-4657 GCA_031415215.1 Alphaproteobacteria bacterium
GCATCGCGCCGGCCTTCACCGGTCTGGGCGGACTGGCCTATCTGGCGGTATCCGGGCTGGGCGGGCTGGTATTCCTGCTGCTGGCATGGCGGCTGTTCCGCAGCCAGGCGGGTGACGCCGCCGATCCGCGCAACGATGACGGCCTCTATGATGTCCGCGCGGGTGCCCGGGACGCGCGCAATCTTTTCGCCTTCTCGATCTTGTACCTGTCCCTGCTGTTCGCCACCTTGCTGGTGGAGCACCTGATGGGGCTCCGACCCCTGGAGCTGTTTTGATGAGCGACCCTGCCCGCGAGGATGCCACCGCCTTGAAGGCCCGCCGCGGCCGCAACATCGCCATCGCGCTGGGGCTCGTGGTGTTCGTGATCCTCGTCTACGTCGTCACCGTCATCAAAATGGGCGCCAATGTCCTCGAACGCGCAATCTGACCCCAACCGCCCTGCTTCGGGCCGTCCTGATCCAGCCCGGCGACGAAACGTCCGCGTGGCGGTCGTGTGCGGGTCGCTGTTTTTCGGCATGATCGGCGCGGCCTATGCCTCCGTGCCGCTCTACAAGGCATTCTGTCAGCTGACCGGGTTTGACGGCACGGTGCGCCGGGCAGAGGTCGCGCCGGACACCGTACTGGCCAAGACGCTGACCGTCCGCTTCGACGCCAATGTCCGCGACCTGCCGGTGACGTTCACCACCGAACAGACCTCCCAGACCGTCAGGATCGGCGAGACCAAGCTGGCCTTTTTCAAGGTCACCAACAATTCGAACAAACCCGTCATGGCCCGCGCCATCTACAATGTGGTTCCGGAACAGGCCGGTGCCTATTTCCAGAAACTCCAGTGCTTCTGCTTCGCGGACCAGACCATTGCAGCCGGCGCGACGATAGAGATGCCAGTGCTCTATTTCATCGATCCCAAGTACGCTGATGACCCCAACACCAAAGGCAAGCCCGAGGTGACGTTGAGCTACACCTTCTTCCCGTCGATCGAGGGTACGACCCAGGCCCAGGCCCCCAAGGCCGCCAAGAACAGCTGAACCCCGCCTTTCCCCCTTGGCGAACCCTTCGGCGCGGGGCTATAGCGTGGCGCAGGTTTGGGTGCGCGACTCTGTTGGCGTGTCCGCGACTCTACGAGGGGAATGCACCGCAATGGCCGCTGGCGTAAAGCACGACTACCACCTGGTTGATCCAAGCCCGTATCCGCTGATCGGCTCGATCGCAGCCACGGTTATGGCGCTGGGCGGTGTGGCCTGGATGAAGGGCATCTTCGGCCTGCCGGAAGGCACGTCCTGGCTGTTCTTCGCAGGTCTCGCCGGCGTTCTCTACACCATGGCCGCCTGGTGGACCGAGGTGGTCAAGGAAGCCAATCGCGGCGATCACACCCCCGTCGTCTCCATCGGCCTGCGCTATGGAATGGTGTTGTTCATCGCCTCGGAAGTGATGTTCTTCGTCGCCTGGTTCTGGATATTCTTCGAAGCTGCCTTGTTCCACGGTAACCGAACCGTGGGATCGATTGCGGAAGTACAGGCCGCCTGGGCCACCTTTCCGCCCAAGGGCATCGAGAGTGTCCCGGCCTTTGAGCTG
The DNA here is from genome assembly GCA_031415215.1 of Alphaproteobacteria bacterium. GTDB lineage: Bacteria > Pseudomonadota > Alphaproteobacteria > Caulobacterales > Caulobacteraceae > Phenylobacterium. The sequence continues at coordinate 1,573 of JANORH010000242.1, forward strand.
CCGCTGGTCAACACCCTGACCCTGTTGCTGTCAGGCACCACAGTGACCTGGGCCCACCACGCCCTGCAGGTCGGTGACCGCAAGAGCGCCAAACTGGGCCTGATCCTGACAGTGATCCTCGGCGCACTCTTCACCGCGATCCAGGTTTACGAGTACGCCCATATCCTCGACCACAAGTACTTCTTCGGGGGCGAGGGCCAGGAGAATTCGGGCCTCTATGGTTCGTCGTTCTTCATGGCGACCGGCTTCCACGGTTTCCACGTGCTGATCGGCACCATCTTCCTGGCGGTCTGCCTGTTCCGCCTGATGGGCAAGGGCTTCACGCCGCAGCAGCACTTCGGTTTCGAGGCCGCTGCCTGGTACTGGCACTTCGTCGACGTGGTCTGGCTGTTCCTGTTTGCCTTTATCTATGTGATCTTCGGGGCGACCCACTAAAGGCGCGATGAGCAAACCCAATCCGCTGCTGGCGGGGCTTGCGGGCCGCTGTCCCAACTGTGGCGAAGGGTTTCTCTTCGACGGATTCCTGAAGGTCGCGCCGTCATGCGAGGCCTGCGGCGCTGATTTTGCCAAGGCAGATTCGGGTGACGGTCCGGCGGTGTTTGTGATCCTGATCGCCGGGTTCGTGGTGGCCTTTGCGGCGCTGTTCACCGAGTTCAGTCTCCGTCCGCCGATCTGGCTGCATCTGATCCTGTGGCTGCCGGCCACCCTGATCCTGTCGCTGGGCCTGATGCGCCCCTTCAAGGGCGTGATGCTGGCGGCCCAGTTCATGAACAAGGCGTCGGAAGCCCGCCATGATGACTGACCCCAAGCTGCGTGGCCCGAGGTTTCCCATCGGCCTGACGATTGCGGTCGCGATGGCCTTCGCCATCCTGATTGGCCTCGGGACCTGGCAGCTGCAGCGCTTGACCTGGAAACAGAATGTACTGGCCCGCATCGAGGCGTTGCAGGCGGCTCCTGCGCAATCCCTCGCGCCCGTCCTGGCGCGGGTGGCCAAGGGCGCAGACGCGGACTTCACGCGTGTCAGGGCCATCTGTCCCGGACTGGCCAAGGCCCCGTATGTCGAACTCTATACGCTCCGTGATGGCCAGGCGGGCGTGCGCCTGATGTCTGCCTGTCGGATCGACGGCGGCGCCTATGGCACCGTGCTGGTAGACCGCGGCTACATCGCCGATACGATTTCAGCCCGGCCTCCTGTCGACGCCAGTGACCTGACGCCGGTGGATATGGTCGGCGTGCTGCGCCAGCCAGAGGCCGGCAACACCTTCTCCCCGCCCAATACGCCCGGGCGCTGGTACACCCGCGACGTGGCCGGCATGGCGGCTGTGCTGAAAGCCGCGCGACCGGCACCGCTGGTGATCATGGCCGAAACCGCCACCAATCCGGAGTTCAAGGGACTGATCCCGGCCCCGATCCCGGCCGACATTCCCAACCGGCATCTGGAATATGCGCTCACCTGGTACGGTCTTGCCGCTGCCTTGCTCGGCGTCTATGCCGCCATGCTGTTTCGCAGGCGAGCTTCCTGATGCGCTATATTTCGACCCGTGGAGAATCCTCGGCAGTCGGGTTTACCGACGCAGTGCTGGGTGGCCTGGCCCCCGACGGCGGCCTCTATGTTCCGGAAACCTGGCCCACGCTCAGCCGCGAACGGATCGCGGCGTTCGCGTCCATGTCCTACGCCCAGGTCGCCGCCGAGGTGCTGGGTGCCTTTGCCGGTGACGAAATCTCGGGCCCCGACATGCTGGCCATGTGCGAGGAGGCCTACGCCACCTTCAGCCACAAGGCCGTAGTGCCGATGGTGCAGATCGGGCCGCAGACCTTCATCGCCGAACTGTTCCATGGCCCCAGCCTCGCCTTCAAGGACGTGGCCATGCAGATCCTGGCCCGGCTGTACGACCACTTCCTGGGTCAGCAGGGCCGCAAGCAGGTGATCCTGTGCGCCACCTCCGGCGACACCGGTGGCGCGGCTGTCGAGGCGTTTCGCGGGGCCAAAAACGTCCGCGTCGTGGTGATGTTTCCCGAGGGCCGGATCTCCGAAGTCCAGCGGCGCTTTATGACCACCGCCGTCGAGGACAACATCGCCTGCGTCGCCGTCAGCGGCACCTTCGATGACTGCCAGACCATCCTGAAGGACGCCTTCCAGGACAAGGTGCTGCGCCAGGCCGTCGATCTGGCCGCCGTCAACTCCATCAACTTCGCCCGCATCGCCGCCCAGTCGGTCTACTTCTTCACCACCGCTGCGGCGCTGGGTGCCCCGGCGCGGCCCGTGAACTTCGTGGTTCCCTCCGGCAATTTCGGGGATGCCTTCGCCGGCTACGTCGCCACGCGCATGGGTCTACCGGTGCCCCAGATCGTGGTGGCGACCAATTCCAACGACATCCTGGCGCGCGCCTTCTCGACCGGTCGCTATACGCGTGGCGGCGTGTTGCCGACGCTGTCACCGGCGATGGATATCCAGTCGGCCTCCAATTTCGAGCGCCTCTACTTCGAGGCCGTCCAGCGAGAGCCGGTCGAGACCGCGCGCGCTTTCGAGGCCTTCAAAACCTCCGGTGTTATCGACATTCCCCCCGGCGCGCTGACCTACATGCAGGCCCGCTTTACCGGCGTCGCCATCGGCGAGGACGAGACCCTCAAAACCATCGTCTCCACCCTGAACGAGACCAGTGAACTGATCGATCCCCATACGGCTGTCGCCGTGGCGGCCCTGCGTCACGTCGCCCTCGACGGCCCAACGGTGGTGATGTCGACCGCCCACCCCGCCAAGTTCCCCGAAGACGTCGCCAAAGCCTCCGGCGTGCAACCGAGCTTGCCGCGCGGGGTCGCCAACCTCTCCGGCCGCGCCGAGCGCTTTGACCGGTTGCCCGGCGATGCCGACACCATCAAGGCTTACGTCCGCGCGTTCGCGGAAGGCTAAGCAATTGCCCCCCAAGGTTCATACCCTTTCCAACGGTGTCCGCCTGATCTGCGACCCCCTGCCGGGTTGGCAGACCGTGGCGCTGTCGGTCGTCGCCGGGCGTGGTGCGCGGTTCGAGGATCGCGCCCGCTCAGGCTGGTCGCATCTGCTGGAACACATGGTTTTCAAGGGAGC
>JANORH010000243.1:0-2361 GCA_031415215.1 Alphaproteobacteria bacterium
GAGCCCCGTGAACAGGGGTTTGCGATGGTGCGCCATGAGCCGTCGAAGAACAGCCGCGCCTATGCCGTGCTGGGGGGCCAGCCACTGACGGAGATCACCTTCCGGCTGCCGGGCTTTCGCTGGGAGCATGTGACGGTGGGCAAGCGCCAGGTGCTGTCGCTGACGTGCCTGACCCCGATCGACGAAACCCGGAGCCGGGTGACCCAGATCGCCTGGTCCGATCACCCCGCGTTCGTGTTGCTGAAGCCGTTGATCGCGGTCTGGGCCAAGACCTTCCTGCGCCAGGACGGCAACATGGTGACCCTGCAGAACCAGGGTTTGAAGTACGATCCGACCCTGATCTGGATCGAGGACGCCGACCGTCAGGCCAAGTGGTATCAGGCGCTGAAACGCGAATGGGTCGCCAGCCGGCGTGAACGGCGAACCTTCGTCAATCCCGTCGAGGCCGCGACGCTGAAGTGGCGCAGTTAGGGGCCGTGCGGGTCGCGATGCTCATCCTGCTGGCGATGTTGAATGCGGCGGGGCCGGCCGCGTCCGCACCACCGGCCGAGATTTTGGAAGCGCCCGCTGTTGGTGCCTGTCGGATTGAAGTTTGGACGGCGGCGGCAGAGGCCAATACGACGTCGCTGACGTCGCTCGCCTGGTCGCCCTTTGGCCGCGCCGAGACGGGCTGGGAGATCTATGTCCCGCTGATCCAGCGCGAGATCGCGACGGCTTGTCCGGCCAACAGCGAGGGGTTTGCCGCAGCTTTGGCGATCTGGCAGCAGTCGCAAGGCCTGGCCGCTGACGGTGTGGTTGCCGAGGCGGGTTTCCTGGCCATGAAGTCGGTGGTGCAGACGCGACGCGAGTTCGTGCGTGTCGTCTCACAAGGGGACTGTCCCGAGGCGCCGGACCTGATCACCGAGGCCCGGCGCGGCGAGGGCCTGGGCGGCAAAACCGTATGGATGCGGCCAGCCGCGCTGGCGGCCTGGCGCCGGATGGCCACAGCGGCGCGGGCGGAGGTTCCGGAGATCGCGGCCAACCCTGACAATCTGACGATCTTTTCCGGGTATCGCAGCCCCAGCGCCGATGCGGCCCGCTGTCTGACCGACGGCAACTGCGACGGTATCGTCCGGGCGCGTTGCTCGGCCCACCGGACCGGACTTGCCGCAGACCTCTATGTCGGCAACGCGCCGGGGTTTTCCGCCGACTCCACCGCCGATCCAAACCGGCTGTTTATGAGCCGGACGGCGACCTATCGCTGGCTGCTGGCCAATGCCGGGCGCTTCGGCTTTGTGAATTACCCGTTCGAACCGTGGCATTGGGAATGGACGGGCGAGACGCCCTGATCCAAGTTCGCGTTATGCCAAACGTGACCCTGAACGGCGTATCGATCGCCTTTGACGATATTCCCCCGGCCGGACCGACCCAGCGCACGGTGCTGCTGCTCCATGGGTTCGCCTCCAACCGCAACGAGGGCTGGAAGCGGACCGGATGGTATTCGGCCTTTGAGCGGCGCGGCATCCGCACCATCGCGCTGGATCAGCGGGGCCACGGCGAAAGCGTCAAATCCCATGACCCGGCCGACTATGGGCGCGAACACATGGCCGCTGATGCGCTGGCGTTGCTCGACCATCTGGGCGTCCAGCGGTGCGACGTGTTCGGCTATTCGATGGGCACCCGCACGGCCATGCAGGTGGCTCTGGACGCGCCGGATCGGGTCTCGAACCTGATGCTGGGCGGCATCGGCGGCAAGCTGTTTGACCCTCGGCCTGCGGGATCTGTCGAAGCCATGGCGGACGCGATGTCCGCCGAAGACCCGGCCACCATCAAGACCGAGATGTTGAAAAGCTTCCGCCAGTTCGCCGACGAGCAGGGTGAGGACCGGATGGCGCTGGCCGCCTGTTCCGCCGCCGAGAGCCCGTCGCTGCAGCGTGATGTGCTGGGGACCCTGAACATGCCGGTGCTGGTCGTCGCTGGCCGTCATGACGACCTGGCCGGCGCCCCCGAGGAGCTGGCGCGGGTGTTCCCGCGTGGCAAGGGCGTCACCCTGCCGGGCTGCGACCACTTTTCAGCAATCCCGCACGGCCTGCTGAAGGCGACCGTATTCGACTTTCTGGACGGGATGCTGGACGACGATTTGCCGGACAACTATCGGTAGGATGTTCGACGGGGATTTGGCGGTCCCGAGGGTTCCTCCGTCGCCCATCGCAGGACTGGCTGGGCGACAACTTCCTCTCCCCCGCGACCTCGCGATAGCGAGGGCGGCGAGAGGGAGAGGGTTGGGAGAGGGCCGGCTGGGCTGACTCTGGTGTGGTGTCGGGGGCCCGAAAGCGTCACCGCCGCACATCCTCGGACCTCCATCGGCGGATCACATTTTCA